>JANMVC010000533.1:0-6721 GCA_031392315.1 Pyrinomonadaceae bacterium
GCGCTGATCGTGCTGATGTTTATTTTTGCTCCGCGGATGAACCTGGCGGATTTGTCCATCGGCGCTTTCGACAGCTTGATGCGCGTGATTGCCCAAACCAGAGGTGAGGCCACCGAAGACGCGAGCCGCCGCCCGGGCCCAGCAATTCACTCGCTGCTGATGTACGAAGAAGGTCCTACCTCGACTGTCTCAGTGCGCCAGGATTGGGACATCATCTCGATGGCCATCAACGGTCGGACCAATGCTTCTGACCGCGAAGATATGCCGACGCAGGTGATGCTGGGACAGTTAGCACTGCTCGTCGCGCCAAACACGCGGAATGCTTTGGTGGTGGGCTACGCCACGGGAGTGACGGCCGGCGCGATCTTGCAGTCGCCGATTGAGAGCCTGGAATGTGTGGAACTTGAACCGGCGACAGTGCGCGGGTCGCGTTTTTTCGAGCACGTAAACAACAAGCCGCTCAATGATCCGCGCATGCGTTTAATCATCGACGACGCGCGAACCTACCTCAGGGTCACGCCTACGCGTTTCGACATCATCGTGAGTGAACCGAGCCATCCCTGGGTGCCCGGCGTCGCCAATCTTTTTACGGAAGAATTCTTCGCGCTCGGTCGCGACCGTTTGGCCGATGAAGGCGTCTTCGTGCAGTGGCTGCAGATTTATCAACTCTCGACGGACAGCTTGCGTTCGGTGTTGGCAACCTTTCACCAGGTCTTTCCACATGTTTTGGTCTACCGCGTTGAGGGCGCCACGAAGGGTAAAGACTTGCTCCTGATCGGCAGCCGCCACCCGCTGCGGCTCGATCAGGTAATGGAACGAACGCGCCAGCGGATGGGCGACGCGCGCATGTCCGCAGAACTCGCTCGGGTCAACATCAAGAGCGAAGCGGATGTCAGAGCGTGGTTTGTCTGTGACGAGACGCGTTTGGGACCAGCGGTTGCCGGTGCGGTTATCAACACGGATGACAACATGCACATTGAAACGACCGTGCCGCGCGAGGCGTTTCGTCCGCTGATGCAAAGCAACGCGGCCTGGATCGAGAACCTCACGAAATGAGTCAACGTCTTGCAGTCCAGAGTCTAGGGTCTAGAGTCGAAACACTATGACGCTCCGCTTATTAACTCTTGCGTAAATGAACCGCTAACATGAAAGTCATCCGCCCGATTTCATCAAGCAAACCATAAAGTTCCTCAAAGACCGGCTTGCGAATGTATGAGAGATCGAATGCAATGTACAAATGAGATTGCACTTCAGAGACGGAAGCATGTGAGATGTTCAAGAAGTTGGCAAACTCTTTGTCCGAATGCCGGCCAAATCCCTCGGCAATGTTAGCCATGATGGATACGCTCGCGCGCTGGATCTGTCTTTGGAGTCCAAAGTCCTTAGCAAAGGGTTGAGAGGCGGAAACCTTGTAGATCTCATTGGTCAGTCGACGTGCTTTTTGCCACGCTTGGATATCCTCAAATCTATTGAATGTAGCCATCTCACTTCCTCCTCAGTCAGTTCGAAGTTGGTTAGATGAGATTACTCCGTGAGCAGGATGAGACTGCAGACTCCGGACTCCAGACTCTAGCGTGAGCGTATGTTCTCAGCCGCAGTCTCACCGCTGCGAATGCAATCGGGCAGGCCAGGACCCGCGAAGGCGTTACCGGCAAGGGTGAACTGAGGCAGGGAAGCGACGCGCTTACTTATGCGCTGGACCCGTTCCAAGTGCCCGACGTGATACTGCGGCATTGAACTTTCCCATCGCTGTAATTCGGTGAAGAGTGGCGCTGCGTTGATGCCCAGCAGATCGTGTAGGTCAGCTCGCACCCGCGTGAGCAGCTCTGGCTCGGTCAATTCGAGCATCTCCGGTTGCAACGCGCCGCCAATAAACGCACGCAGGAGCACCAACCCTTCCGGAGCGCGCCCGGCAAACTTCACACTGCTGAACGTGCAGGCGATGATCGATCTGTTCTCAATGAAAGGCACTACGAAACCAAAGCCATCGAGCGGATGGGCAATCTCGTCGCGCCGGTAAGCAAGATTGAGGGTGGCGCTCGAAGCATAGGGGATGCTATCGAGTTCGAAAGCAAGTTGGCTATCCACACCGCGCAAGAGCCGCGCGCTCGTATGGGCCGGGAGCGCGAGGCAGAGCGCATCGGCGACCAGCGTTGCGCCGTTGCTGGTTCTAATTCGCCAGGTTGGCTGTGGTTCGTCTGGCCCTGGCGCGCGCTCGATCGAGATTGACTCGACGGCGGTGTTGAGGCGGATGCGAGATTCAGGCTCCCTCCCGGCGGGAATTTGAAATTTGAAATTAGAAATTCGCTCCGCCAGTGTATCGGTGAACAACTGCATGCCGCGATCGAAGGAGAGAAAGAGACTGTAACGCGCGCCGCTGGTGTGCCGCAGGTGTTCAGAGCCCGAGCCAATGCGATCTGAGCCCTCGCTGACAGTTGGGTGGCTGCCCCGAGGTGGCGCAGCGCCAGAGCCCTCCCTAACGGTCGGGCTTCTGTTTTGCTTCCGCAGAGCGCGGATGAGGCTGCCGTGTTCGCGTTCCATTTCCAGGAAGCGAGGCATCGTCGCGCGCAAACTCAACTTCTCAGGATCGGCTGTGTAGATTCCGCCAATCATCGGCTGGGCCATGCGCTCGAGGGCTTCGCGTCCCAGTCGCCGGCGCACGAAATCCGCGAGGCTTTCGTCACCTCCGTTTGTCGTTCCACGGGGAAGCGCCAGGTCCATGGCCATTCGGAGTTTTCCCCGCCAACTAAAAATATCGCTCTTGATGAACGACCACATGTCCGCCGGCGCCAGCAGGTGAAACCCTTGCGGGACGGGACGCAATTTGCCGCCTCGCACGACGAAACTGCGACGATAGTTTTGGTTCGTTTCGATCAGGTTCGACTGAAGACCGAGGCGGCGAGCGAGTTCCAACGCAGCAGGCTTTTCTGAGATAAAGGAATCCGGGCCAGTCTCGATGAGGAAGCCGTCGCGCTCGTGAGTTTGAACGATCCCGCCCACGCGTGCGCTCGCTTCAAGCAAGGTTAGATCGATCAGTTGAGCGGATTCGCAAGCAAGCTCGAGCGTGCGGTTTGCCGCCGAGAGTCCCGAGATACCTCCGCCGATGATTACTACGCGCTTCATTTCTAGTTTGGAGTACCGCCTTCGCGGGTTCTTCCCTTACCGCAAGCAGACTAACCCGACTCGCCTCGCTCAAGTGCATGTTCAACTTGCCGCGCAACAGCCGGGATGGCAGAAGTCTCCTCTGGGACCCATTTCGCCCAACGAGCGACGAGCGATTCCCGGCTCGATCCGCTCCCGGATTAGTTCACCAATCATGTTGACGAACGCTGGATGCGTGCCGGCCGTCCCGGCGCGAACCATGTTGATGCCGAGCTCGCGGCTGAGCGACATCGCCTCGGTGTCAAGGTCGTAAATGATTTCCATGTGATCCGACACGAACCCAATCGGCGCCACGACTACGTCGCAGACTCCGCGCCCACTCAGCTCGCGAAGGTGATCGCAAACATCGGGGCCGAGCCATGGATGCGCTGGCGAGCCGCTGCGGCTTTGATATACAAGGTGCCAATCGTTTACCCCAAGGACTTCCGAAATCAATCGGCTGGTTTCCAGCAGCTGTGCCTCGTAGTCACAGTTCTTTGCCATTGATTCAGGAATACTGTGTGCTGTGTAAACGATCTGCGCCTGCGACCGCAGCGCCGCTGGGATTTTGTCCAGTGCCGCGCGAATATTCTCCACGTTGGCCTCAACGAAGCCGGGGTGATTGTGGAAAGCGCGCAGCTTCTCCACTCGCGGTGCGTCAGTTCCAACCGCCGCGCGGGCTCGCTCGATGTCGTCCAAATATTGACGACAGCTTGAATACGAACTGTATGCCGAGGTGACGAAGGCCAGAGCATTCTTCACGCCGTCGTCGCGCATTTGCCGGAGCGTGTCGGCGAGCAGGGGGTGCCAGTTACGGTTGCCGAAGTAGACGGACAGGCGCGGACCATTTGCGGCCAACTCCTGCTCGATCGCCGCGATCAGATTTCTGTTCTGTTGATTGATCGGACTGACGCCGCCGCAGCGTTCATAGTGTTTGGCAACGGCAAGCATGCGCTCCCGCGGCACGTTGCGGCCACGCAAAACGTTTTCCAGAAACGGCAACACGTCGGCAATGCCTTCAGGGCCGCCGAACGAGACGAGCAGCAGCGCGTCGTAGCCGTTGTTTGAAGTCTGGAGTCTGGAGTCTGGAGTCTGTGATGAATTCATAGATTTCGAGATGAGAACATATTATTCCGAACGCCGACTCAAGACTCCCGACTCAAGACTCCCGACTCAAGTCTCATCTCGTGAACCATATCTATGAGCGCGACCACGTTCTCCACTGGAGTTTCCGGCAGGATTCCGTGTCCCAAATTGAAAATGTGTCCGGGTCTGCCGGCCGCCTGGTCGAGTATCTTCTTGGCTTCGGCTCTTAGATGTTTTTGGTGTGCAAATAACGCCACCGGATCGAGATTGCCCATTATGCCAACGTCGTGGCCCACGCGTTCCCACGCCTCATCAAGCCGCACGCGCCAGTCAATTCCAATCACATCGCCGCCCGCTTCGCGCATCAATTCGAGTAGGGCTGCGGTGCCGGTGCCGAAATGCAGGACCGGAGTTCCCGGCGTAACTCCAGCGACGACGCTCCGCGTGTGTGGCAAGACGAACTCCCGATAGTCGTCTGGGCTTAAACAGCCCACCCACGAATCAAACAACTGCACGGCCTGCGCGCCGGCAGCAATTTGCGCGTTGAGATATTTAGCCAAGGCGCGAGAGATCAAAGACATCATCGCGTGCCACGCGCCGGCGTCGTTGTACATCAACGACTTTGTGTGGACATAATTTTTCGATGCGCCGCCTTCGACGATGTATGACGATAGTGTGAATGGCGCGCCGGCAAATCCAATCAGCGGCAAATCGGCGCGCAGCGCTCGCCGCGTCTCCCGGATCGCGTCAAACACAAACCCAAGCGCGCCGACGTCTTCAACTTCGCGCAGCCGCTGAACATCCAATACCGAGCGCACCGGATTGTGAATCACCGGCCCTTCGCCCTTGCTGAATTCCAAATCAAGTCCCATCGGCTCGATGATCAAAAGGATGTCAGCGAAGATGATTGCCGCGTCCACGCCCAACCGCTCTGCTGCCGTCACAGTTACTTCAGCCGCCACCGAAGGAGTCTTGCACAATTCGAGGAAGTCCATGCGCGCGCGCACCGCGCGATATTCGGGCATGTATCGGCCAGCCTGACGCATCAGCCAAATCGGCGTAAACGGAACCGGCTCGCGGCGGCAAGCGCGCATAAAAGGGCTATTGCGCAGCGCGTCAGCGTTTTCTGTAGTCAATCAATGGCCTCCGAAGTTTTGGAAATTCAGCCGATGAGACGGAAGAAAGTTTTTGCAACTTTCCTGCTTCTCAATCGTTAGAAAGCCGTGCTTGCTGTGGGCGATGATAACCCGCCACGAGACTTTCAACTGCAAGTGCGTTACACGATTCAGACTACAACAAAGCGTGAATAGCGGGTAGCGAGCAGAGCTTTCAGCTTCATTGGAACGCCCTGCGGCTCATGAGTGCAAACGCAACCAAGTTCCTCGAGAGGCCTACTTTTCGCGAAACGAGTTCCAATCGAGCGGTGAGATTTTATTGGGAGCAGGTTAACACCCGTGTTCCAATGATCGTCCTATCAATGTAAGCCAGGGCCTGGATTTTAGAATTACTGGGAAAGACTCTCCTCGATGTTGAAGCGCCTGATCTTTGCCGTCGCAGTCATTTTCGTCGTACTACCCGTCGCGCGGGGGCAATCATATTCGGCAACTCCCGCCACGTCACCCGACCCTGCGAAGTCCGCAGCCACACCCGCCGCTACGTCGTCAGCGAGTCCAGATTTACCAAAAACGAATTCGACTTCCGAGTCGGCATTGAAACCGATTGGCGGCAAGCCTGCTCGAGTGTTGCCACCGGAAAAAGCGAACCCAGTAAAGGTGCCGCTCTTCGGCACGGCTCCCGTAATCGATGGAAAGTTGGATGACGAAGCCTGGAAGTCAGCGGCCGTCTTCAAGGATTTCTATCAGTGGCGACCGAGCGACACGGCGCCTGCGTCGGCGCGAACCGAGGTGTTTGCCGGCTACGACTCGCGCTTCCTTTATTTTGCGTTTCATGCCTACGACGATCCCGCGAAAGTGCGCGCGTCGGTCGCCAAGCGCGATTCGATATTCGACGATGATTCAATTGGCCTAATCCTCGATACTTTCAACGATAAGCGCCGAGCCTATGAACTCTTTTTCAATCCGCTCGGAGTTCAGCAAGACGGATTTCTAACTGAAGGCGGAAATGACGACTTCAGCGTAGACATCGTAATGGAGTCGAAAGGTTCGTTGACTGACGACGGTTACATTGTCGAGGTCGCTATTCCTTTCAAGTCGCTTCGTTACGAGGCGGGCAAAGGGAAACTTTGGGGCTTGCACATCCTGCGACAGATCAAGCACGTCAATGGTGAACAGGATTCGTGGATGCCAATTTCCAGGGACCAATCAGGCTTGTTGAGCCAGGCTGGCCACATCACCGGGTTGGAAGGCATTTCCACCGAGCGCACCCTCGAACTGATTCCGAGCCTGACGTTATCCGAAACCGGCAAACGCAAGGCGCCGGTGACCGCGGCGCAGATTGCGAATGGCGGCAGGTTCGTCAATGAACCAATCAAATT
>JANMVC010000569.1:0-3187 GCA_031392315.1 Pyrinomonadaceae bacterium
GAGGGCCGGGGGCTTTGGCCGACCCACAATCGGTGCCGGCAAAGCTCACGATCCAAATCATCAATGCAGTCAGGATTAGTCTTGCCATTTCTTTCCTCCGCATTGAGTTAAATGCAGGCCGCGCCCGGGAGGTTGTCCCGCTTGCGGCCAGCACCTGGTTACCTTCTAAAACCGCGCAACCGCAAGCTCTATGCGTCCGAGGTTGAGCCGCTGAGTTTCAGCGCGCCGATTGTCTTCGATCGGCACGGTTACGAGCGTCACGTCGAGATCAGGCGAAAGCGATCCGGCCTGGCTCAGTTTGCGAATCGTCGGCGTAACGTCCACGAGATAGGTCAACTTCGGCAGTTTGCTTTCCGGAGTTGGCGGTGTGGCGCCCGGCTTGGGTGTCGGCATCGCACTCATGTCGTGACCTTTCATGGCGTCGTCTTCGCAACAGAAGAAAGCGAAGCTGCCGGCGTAGTGCGGATCGTCGATTGACGTGGAGGCATTTGCATCCGGCTTATTGACAAAGACACGAACGAAAACGTCCTGCTTCGTCGGCGGTTCAACCTCGTCAATCGTCAGCACCGCTTTCTCTCGTCCTGCCACGTCTAGCACGGTGCGAAAAGCGTCGGGTTCAACTTTGAGACGCGACGGCGACGCCTGCAGCAAAGTCGGGCCCGTTGGCCGGCGCAGTTCGAAACGCTTGATGAATTCAAGCTTGTGTGGAGCGCCCTCGCGCAGGAATTTCTCGAGCGTAGCTTTGTCTCTTGAGACAGCAGCTTTCGCCATCCCGGGAGCGCAGGGCTCGTACTGATAGGTCAGTAGTGGAAACAACAGAGTAGTGGACACTTTGATTGGGGCAGGGTTGCCATCGCCGTCAACAAAGTCGTCGGTAAATTCGAGATTGCCCCAGGCCGGATCGCTCGTGTTGGCGTTGCCCATATCGAGGTTCCAGTGAACCCACAGACACTCGACCATGTTGTGGTGGCACCAGAAAACAGGATCGAGTGGCGACCGGAAAGTAAGCATGTCGCCGCCGACGAAGTTGTGGATGTAGTTATGCGGCGTGGCTTCCAACATGCCATAAGCGGTTCGCTGTCGCTGGGTAGTGGCCGCGGCGCTGGCAAAAAGGAAGAAGTTCGTTTGACCGAGGATCTCGTTGATCTTTGTGGCACCAACGTTGGAAGCGCTGGCTACGCTGGTTTGCGTGGCCGAGCGAGTTGAGTTCATCAGCGGGTTTCCCGCTCCCCAGAAGGGCGCCGGAATGCTGGTGCTCGTGGTCCAATTCCAGTAAGGCAGCGCAAAGTCGGCATTGCCAGTGAGTTTTCGACAGATGGACTCAAAGTTAGCGAGATAGGCGCGATGCCAGGGAAGGAACCACCAATTCTGGTGCGGACATTTGTTGTTGTGAATGTCAGCCTGCTTGTTCCAATTGCGGCCATCGGCAGCGGGCAGCGCCTTCATGGCGGCGACCGCGTCCTTGTAAGTTTGAATTATCGGATCGTTGGCGGCGAGGTTAGCGATGTTTCGGCGAGTCGGCCTGTCCTTAATTTTCTTGCAGGCGGATTCGCAAGCGCCCGACCAGAGGGCCAGGCCAGTGATACCCAGCGCGCCAGCGCCTTTCATAAAGTCGCGGCGTGAGAACGAACTAAAGTCTTCCATTTTTGCCTCCTATTTTGGTTGTCGAAGGTCCAGGATTTCGCACGGATGAGTGACGAATCCATCGGAAGGCGGATTTTGCGAGTGTGCAAGGAAACGCAGAGGCTCGTGAGAATCGGCCCTCTAGAACGGCGGCACAATATTCCCTTCGCCAGGAAAAGTCAACGAAATTTCGGAACGAAATTTCAGGACCTAAGTCGGCGGATTGCACGGCAGCAATCTACTCTCGATAAAGATTATCGAAGCGCATGCTGGAAGGGGTAAAGCGGAGCCGGATAGTGTCTGTCGGTCCGTTGCGTTGTTTAGCGACGATTAGCTCGGCCACGTTTTTTTCATCGTCAGGCATGTTCTCGCGCTCTTCGGGCGACTTGTAAACCTCAGGCCGGTAGATGAAGGCGACCAGATCCGCGTCCTGTTCCAAAGCGCCGGACTCGCGCAGGTCAGCAAGCTGTGGGCGGTGGTCTGAACGCGCTTCCGGCGCACGCGAAAGTTGCGACAACGCCACCAAGGGTACGTTCAGCTCCTTCGCCAAGCCTTTTAACTCGCGTGAGATCTGCGAAACTTCCTGTTGGCGCGACTCGACCCGCTTCGCCGAACCGCTCATCAACTGCAGGTAGTCAACCACAATCAGATCCAGCCGCTTTTGTTCGGCAAACAGCCGCCGACACTTCGCGCGCATCTCCAGCACGGTGATGCCAGCGGTGTCATCGAGAAATATCTTCGCCCCCGCCAGCGTGCTGAGCGACTTGCCAATCTGCGTCCACTCAGGCCGCGAGAGAAACCCATTACGAAAGCGCTGCGCATCGATGTTTGCCTGCGAACACAACATGCGCATCACGAGGGCTTCCTTCGACATTTCCAGAGAAAACATTCCGACAACCGCGCCCGGAACATGAATCGCGGCATTCTCAGCCAACATCAGCGCCAGGCTGGTCTTTCCCATCGAAGGGCGCGCCGCCAGGATAATCAGGTCCTGTTGCTGCAGGCCCGATGTCAATTTATCCAAGTCAGCAAACCCGGTCGTCAGCCCGGTCAGCACCGACGTGCGACCTTCCATCTCCTGAATTTTTTCCAGGAGCGTGCGGGCAACGGGCTCAACGTGGACAAAACCCTGGCGCACGCGTTCATCGGCCAACTGAAAAATCGCATGCTCGGCGTGATCGAGAATAATCTCCGGCTCGTCTTCCTGTTCGAGCGCTTCCTGCGTGATCTTGTTTGCCGTGCGGATCAACTGCCGCAACATCGACTTGCCGCGGACGACTTTGGCGTAGTGGGCAATGTTAGTTGAATGCGGCAGGCCGTAAGTCAGGTTAGTGATGAAACTGATGCCGCCGACTGATTCGAGCGCGTTTTCCTTCTTGAGTTCTTCCCCAATCAGGATGGGATCGATTTCACCGCCGCGCTCGAAGAGCGCAATCATCGCGGTGTAGATACGCCGATGCGACGGCGCGTAGAAGTCCTCCGGACGCAGCAGCTCGATGGCTTGGCTCACGAGAGCATTGTCGAGCAGAATGCCGCCAAGGATGGCGCGCTCGGATTCGGCGCT
>JANMVC010000571.1:0-1853 GCA_031392315.1 Pyrinomonadaceae bacterium
GACTGTGATGACGTCGTCAGAAGGAACCGTCTCAAACCATAGTTTTCCTTCGCGCGCGTGAGCCTCATAGACGTACATCACCGACGGGAAATTCAATTCGGAGTAGACGATCTTATTTCGCTTTGGCGTGGGTTCGAAGCAGGAAAGGATCAGCGACTGGCAAATGGAGACGTTCTGATGCATGACCACGGTGTCGCGCTCGGCGCCAATGATGCGGCCGACATCGTTGCCTACCGTCACGGGCATGTCCCACCAGCCTTCCGCCCAAGCCCGCACGCCGCGCGTGGCCCACATTTCAGCGTAGTCTGCCAGCCGGGTTCGAGTTTCCTTGGGCATGGCGCCCAGGCTGTGGGAAATGAGATAGACAGTCTGGTCCAGAATGGGAAACTCACTTCGCCACTTGAGAAGATCGTCGGTCAATAGTTCAACTCCAATGAATTTTTGAGATGGGTTTAATTTATCATAACGGGCTAAGAATAATCATTGTTGAGAGTGTTCCGTCGACCATCCTAAACGCAAAGGACGCGAAGGAAGGCTCGCAAAGAGACGCGAAGAGGTCGCGTTTGGCGGCGCTTTAGGTTGGCACTTTGCGTTCTTGGCGGTTCGTTCATCATGATAGAGTGAACAAAACGATGTGGAAGTTTAAGCACCCGATCAAGCACGCAATTCCGGAGGCGCGTTGGCCTAACGCGGCGGAGGCGGCGAAGTCTCGTCTGTATCAGCCGATCCGGATCGGACCCATCGAAGCAAACAGCCGCACGTGGGTTCCGGCAATGGTTCCCTGGCGCGCTACGGATGAAGGTTTCGTAACGCCCGAAGTCCTCGATTGGTATCGCCGCTTCGCCCAGGGGCGGCCTGGCGTTTTGGTTGTCGAGGCGACAGGAGTTCGAGATGTTCCCAGTGGCCCTTTGCTGCGCATTGGTCACGATCGATTCGTTCCGGGACTTAAGCAATTGGTTGAGACGGTGAGAGAAGCCAGTGAGGGCGAAACCAAGCTCTTCATCCAGATAATTGATTTCCTGACGGTGAAGCGACGGCCGGAGAAGCAAAAGTACTTCGAACGTTTCCTGCGCGTCGATGACCGCCACCGGCAGGCGCTGGCTGAAGCGACCAATGACTCTGAATGGCTGATTGCTTCGGAGAACAGCGTGCGGGAGTTTCTGAACCAGGCGCCGGAGGAAGTTGTTGCTAAGGTGCTCAACGCGAGTGAACTTGAGGCGCTTCGTTTCGGCTACCGGGAAAGCGTTAACGACATGCACTTGCCGCATGTGCGCGAGTTGCCCGAAGTGCTCCCTGGTATTTTCGCTGAGGCCGCCGGGCGCGCACGCGAAGCGGGCTTCGACGGTGTCGAACTGCATTATGCGCACGCCTACACAATGGCTGGTTTTCTCAGTGCGCTAAATAGCCGCGATGATGGGTATGGGGGCTCGCGCGAGCGTCGGGTCCGCTTGCCGCTCGAGGTTTATGAAAAGGTGCGCGAGCGCGTCGGTGACGACTACACGATTGGCGTGCGCTTCCTGGGTGATGAAGTGATTGCCGGCGGCAACCGCATTGATGACGCGATCTATTTCGGAGTTGAATTTGCTCGCGCTGGTTTTGACTTTCTTTCGCTCTCGAAAGGTGGAAAGTTTGAAGACGCGTCGCAGCCGAAGGTGGGCCAGGCAGTTTACCCATACACGGGCCAGAGCGGTTACGAATGTATGCCGACCGTGCTTTCCGATTTGGCCGGGCCTTTCTTGCGCAGCGTGCCGCTTGCTGAAGCAATCAAACACGCGGTCAATGAGGCGGGATTCCAGACCCCGGTGGTAGCGACGGGCGGCATTTCGACTTTCGAGCAAGCCGAGTCGGTTTTG
>JANMVC010000600.1:0-1819 GCA_031392315.1 Pyrinomonadaceae bacterium
GAACCAAACAGCAGATAACTCTCCAGCGCCGCGCGCGAAAGTTGACGGGACACTACACCGCTTGCCAGCAATGTCCTGACTTCCGAAGCAAAAACAAACTTGCCAACGGCTGACTGCTGATTGGTGGCTGCTGATTGCTGATCTCCGATCTCGGCGTAATACAGCGGCTTGATTCCCAAGCGGTCGCGCGCGAGGAAAAGTGTCCCCTCTTCACTGAGACCGCGGGCGCCCCCGCCCGCTTCTTTTCTTTCGCTTCGGTCATAGACCGCTAAAGCAAACATTCCCTGCAAACGCTCGACGCACTCCGGTCCCCATTCCTCATACGCATGTGCCACAACTTCTGAATCCGAACGCGTCTTAAACACATGGCCCAGGGCCGCCAACTCATCGCGAAGTTCACGAAAGTTGTAAATCTCGCCATTCAGCACGACGCCAATGCTGGCATCCTCGTTGAAGACCGGTTGATGACCACCCTCAACGTCGATAATGCTTAACCGGCGCATCCCTAAGGCGAGCCGCCCTGGACGCGCGCTTTCGAGATAGCCCTCGTCGTCAGGCCCGCGATGCCGCATCGTCGGCGTCATCCGCCGTACCAGCGCCAACGCGTCCGGAGCATCGCTCCAATCAACTACTCCGCAAATTCCACACATTTGTTTTGAGTTCTTGGTTCGGGATTCGAGGCAGCCGCCGCATTACTCACTTGCCGCGCGCTTTTGTGCAAGTAAAAGACTCTCCACGTCCATCAAGTCTTGTGGCCTTCCCACCAGGCGTTTATTTACTATGAGGTCTTGGGAAGAAAGAAACTGGGTGGGGACTTCGCCATATGCTGAGGTGATTCGGTTTTTCCAGCTCGCTTCAAACTCCAGGCCTTTGAGTCCCATCAAGACGTCAACCCGTGCGGGTGGGCGACCCATGTGGTACACCGTATCGGGATCGGTAAAGTCGTCAACTGAAATGTTTGACAAGGGGGCGCCAAACGCTTTTAGGGCAGCATACGTCCGTTCAGCGTTTTCCCGATCCGAACTTATCCAAACGTCCAGATCCTTCGTGTAGCGCGGCTCGGTGTGTTCGATAACGGCGTAGGCCCCAACCACCAGATACCTAACCTTCGCTTCGTTCAAGAGATTCAACAGATCTCTGAAGTCTGAGTTCGGATTCATCTCGCCCTTTTCTTTGGTGTGCAAAAACGACCAGATCCCAAGCTGCGGCAAACCGGGCGTTTGAGTCCTGCCTTTGCCAGAATTCAATATCGAATGCACGATCCTGCTGGTCTACGCGGCTCAGACCTTCCATGACAAAGTCACTGCGGCCCGTATCGCTGTCGGTTCTCTCGGTCATAAGATCTCTTTCGCGCCCATCACAATCGCAATCGAATTGACCTTCATTATACAGCAGCCGCAGCGGACGCCTACCACAAGCGTCCGCCAATCAGTCAGCCTCGGTGCTTCATTGATCCCTGCGGTGAGGCGATTGGCTTCAGAGTCGAGAGTTGAGATCTGAAGGTGTCTAACTGAGACTGGAGTCCAAGATAAAGTTTCTCCAGTTGAATAACCGGCTCCTCCCAGGAAAGACTCTGCGCCACCTCGGCGCAACCGGCGCGCAGTTCGGCAGCAAAAGCTTCATCTCGGAGCATCCGTGCCATTCCCTTGTGCAAAGTGGCGACATCATAGGGCACGGCCAGGCCGGCCTTCCCGTCAATCAATGCGGCTATCCCGCATCTATCGGTGACCAGCACCGGGGTGCCGCAGGCAATCGCTTCCGCTGCGGCATTGCCAAAACTTTCATAGCGCGACGGCAACACAAAAAGATCGGCATCCAC
>JANMVC010000639.1:0-13647 GCA_031392315.1 Pyrinomonadaceae bacterium
CCAGACGGGAGGCGTGGTGGGCTTGCCTTCTTTGGTAACCGGATTGGCCTGAATCTCCATCAGGCAGGAAATGATATTGAGGTTTGGGCGGTAAGGAATTTCAAACTGCTCCCAATAAGAAGGCGAGTCGGGGTTCGCGCGGCGCTTGATGTGAATCTCGACCGTTTTTGGCGGGACGCGCACTGACTTTGATGATTCGTGTTTGGACATATAGCTGACTCGTTCGCAGGTCTTAGGCTTTTGCCGTTTCCTTCTTGGCCTTGCTGTAGTCGCGCTTGCGCGGCGGTATCAGCGACACGTCAACCGGCTCGTATGAAATGGTCGGCCCTTCGCCTGAAAACTCTGCAATCGTGGTCTTCAGGAAATTTTCATCGTCACGATCCGGGAAGTCAGGTTTGTAGTGCGCGCCGCGCGACTCGTTACGATTCAATGCGCCCAGCGTCACTACGCGCGCGAGCTCCAGCATGTTGTCGAGGTGACGAGCATGGGGCAAGGCCATCGTGGCCCATAGATTCGAATCGTTTATTGAGATTCGTTTATAGCGATCTTGCAACTCCAGCAGCTTGTTGTCTGTCTCTTTCAGCTTGTCGTTGTAGCGGACGACAGTGACGTTGTCCGTCATCCACTTGCCCATCTCCTGATGCAGCGTGTACTGATTTTCCGTCCCACTCTGTTTGATCAGCGCGTCGTTGATTTCCTGTTGCTTCTTTAGTTCCTGATCGTAAATGCGCGAGCTGTCAGCGCCGTTGCGCTCGACGTTGGTGGCGTATTCAATCGCCGCGGGTGCGGCGATGAAGCCGCCGTAGACGCAACTCACGAGCGAGTTTGCACCCAGACGATTCGCTCCATGTATTGAATAGTCGCACTCGCCGGCGGCAAGCAGGCCGGGAATGTTTGTGCGCTGATCGTAGTCAACCCAAAGTCCGCCCATTGAGTAATGAACACCGGGGAAGATGCGCATCGGTACATGATGAGGATCGTCGCCGACGAACATTTCGTAGATTTCCAGAATCGCGCCCAGCTTCCGATCGAGAGTCTCAGCGGGAATGTGCGATACGTCGAGGTAAACCTGGTTTTCGGCGCCCACGCCTTTTCCTTCGATGCAGACCTGGAAAATTTCGCGCGTCGCAATGTCGCGCGGAACCAGATTGCCGTAGGCCGGATATTTCTCCTCGAGGAAATACCATCGCTCGTTTTCCGGAATAGACGAGGGCGATCTGGTGTCCATCGGGTTTCGCGGCACCCAAACTCGTCCACCTTCACCGCGAGCGGATTCTGACATCAGGCGCAGTTTGTCTTCGCCGGGAATCGACGTGGGGTGCACCTGAATGAATTCGCCATTCGCATACTTCGCGCCCTGCTGATAACACGCGGCGACTGCGCTGCCAGTGCAGACCATCGAATTGGTTGACTTGCCGAAAACCAAACCGGGGCCACCCGTGGCCATGATTACGGCGTCGGCTGGAAACGATTTCAACTCGAGCGTTTGCAAGTTCATCGCGACCAGTCCACGACATACCTGCGCGTCGTCGAGCACGAGCGACATCATTTCCCAATGCTCAAATTTTCGAATCTTCCCGGCCGCTTCGAACCGGCGCACTTGTTCATCTAGCGCGTAAAGCAATTGCTGGCCGGTGGAGGCGCCGGCGAATGCGGTGCGGTGATGTTTCGTTCCGCCAAACCGGCGAAAGTCGAGCATGCCTTCGGGAGTGCGAGAGAAGGGAACGCCCATGCGGTCGAACAAATAGATGATCGACGGCGCCATTTCACACATGGCTTTTGCGGGTGGTTGATTCGCGAGGAAGTCGCCGCCGTAAACCGTGTCGTCGAAATGTTCCCAGGTGGAGTCGCCCTCGCCCTTGGTGTTGACCGCACCGTTAATCCCGCCCTGCGCGCAGACGGAATGCGAGCGTTTCACCGGGACGACGGAGAAGAGATCTACTGCGTGGCCCTTCTCGGCAATGCGCATGGCGGCTGCGAGACCCGCGAGCCCGCCGCCAACAATCGCTATCTTGGTTCCGTTTGATGCCATGAGATTCTTATTTGACCTTGGTCACGGGTTGATCCGGGTGCGCCGGATTGGGTACTACTCGGCGACTGTTACAGTCCACCATGATGTCCAGCTTTTCCAACACGGTCTGACCGATTAGCACCTCATCCCCGAGGACTAATGCCTCTTCCAAGGTATCCCGGTCGAGAACACTGATCACCACTGATTCGGTAACATCTACCGCTTCCTTAAGACCATCAGCATATTCGACTACTCGCTGCCCGCGGCTCGATAACCCGAGTTTTTGTGCCACGTAGGAGGGAATAACGCTTCTCACTGCTCCTGTATCCACCATCGCATCGGCTTCATATCGGCGAATCTCCACTGTGGCAATCTCGCCGCGGCGTGCGAGGGCTTCATCCATTGCGTTTGTTAGAGTGGCTTTAACCCTGACCTCACCCATTAGAGAATTCCTTCCAGCAATCCGCCTGGTCGAATAAACGCGACGGCGGCGTTGATGCCGACGAGTAGCAGCAAAATTCCAAAACCGATGCAGGCGTAACCGGTCAGACGTTGAGCGCGTTCGCCGACCGTGATGCCCCAGTCAACCAGGAATAGCCAGATGCCGTTAGCCAAATGCCAGACCGTCGCCGTGATCCCAACCATGTAAAGCAGGAAAATCGGCACCATGCGAAACTCGCGCGCCACGATTTCAAAAGCCTGCTCGGGAGCATGGGCCACTGAAACTGAATTTAGTCCGGGGATCAGGCCAAAGCGGAAATTGAGCACATGAAACGCGATAAAGAAAAACAGGATCACGCCGGTGGTTCGCTGAATAAGGTAGAACCAGTTTCGCGGATAGGGATAATTAAGGTTATTGGGCCGCGCTTCCATCGTGATCACCAGACCATAGACGGCGTGATAAATGAGCGGTATAAAGATTCCGCCGATTTCGACCAGGAGAATATAAGGAATCGCTTGCAGGTCTTTGACAGCTTCGTTAAAAGCACCGGCGCCGTTGATCGCCTTCGAGTTTGTGTAGAAATGTTCCAGCACGAAAAGGCCGAGTGGAACGATGCCGGAAAGCTGATGAAGTTTGCGCAGGACAAAAGTCCGGCTCAAAGGGATTGCCAAACGCGCGCTCCTTTGCAGTTGAACCTTGGCCTGCTCGCCGCGGGTCCAAACTTACGCAGGTTGTAATTGAGATTTTTCAGAACAAGGAAATTATAGTGAGAAGTTTCGGAAAAGCAAAATCTGTTGCGCGCTGCCCTCATGAACGACCTGGAACTACAAGTGAAAGTTAGCAAGATGCTTGGATTCGCATTCGTGCTTTCGATCACTGGCCTGGGAGGTGTCGGATCGCTGGTGGCGTTCACACTTGGTTGGAAAGCGCTTCGAGCTATTGGGAAAGCACAGGAGAAAATCAACGGACGGTTGCTGGCATGGTGGTGTATTCTCATGGGTGCAATCGGCACGCTAACAATTCCGGCAGAAGTCATTTTGCCAATACTCAGCGCTTTAAAATGACCGTCAGCGACCAAAGTATAACCTCGCGCTCTGTCGGCGATCTCGCCCAGCTGATTCAGGCGCGCGCTATCTCTCCGGTTGAGGTTGCTTCCGCGTACCTGAGTCGAATAGACCAGCTCAATCCCAAGCTGAACGCGATTGTAACGATTGCGGCTGACGTCCTCGATCAGGCGAAAGCTGCGGAAGCGGCGGTGATGCGCGGCGACTTTCTCGGTCCACTTCATGGCGTGCCGGTTACGATCAAGGACACCATTGAAACTGCCGGCTTGCGCAGCACCAGCGGCTCAACCACGCGCGCCAACTTCGCGCCCACCCATGATGCGCCTGCCGTAGCGCGGCTCAAGGCCGCCGGCGCAATCATTTTGGGAAAGACAAACTCTGCCGAGATGGCCATGGATTACACCGCGGACAATCCGGTCTTTGGTCGCACCCTCAATCCGTATGACGACTCACTGACGCCGGGCGGATCAAGCGGCGGTGAAGCGGCGGCGATTGCGACGTGTATGTCGCCCGCCGGAATAGGCACCGACCTCGCCGGCTCAATTCGTATCCCCGCACACTTCTGCGGCATTGCTGGATTGAAGCCAACAATCGGGCGGGTGCCGGGCGGCGGCCAGTTTCCCCCGGACCATGGACCATACGCACTTGGTTCAGCGATTGGGCCGATGGCCCGCAGCGTTTCCGATCTGCAATTGCTCTTTAGCATACTGGCCGAGTCAGAATCTTCAGACGGGGTGGCCGACAAAACATTGCGGGCGCGTTTAGCGCGTGGACCAGTCGCCTGGTATGCGGACGATGGCGTTTCGCCGGTGACCGCGGAGACTCGCGTGGCAGTTGAGACTGCGGCGCGGGCGCTGGCAGGCGCGGGGTTTGATGTCGCCGAGGCGCGACCGCCAGGAATTGAGCGTGGGTATGAATTGTGGCTCAAGCTTTTTTCCCGCGCTTCAGTGGTCCAACTTCGCGAAGTCTACGCGGGTCGCGAGGACGAAGCTGGCGATTTTGTGCGTTGGAGGTTGGCGACTGCCGACGACACCCCGGCTCCGACGCTGGACGAATACATTCGTTCGTGGTTCGACAGAGATCGCGTGCGCGCTGAATTGGTCGACTGGATGGAAACCACCCCCTTGTTGCTGGCGCCGGTCGGCGCGGTGCCCGCATTTCCGCATGGCGCTCACAAAGTTTCAGTAGGCGAACAATCGATCAGCGCCTTTCGCGCGTTTAGCTATTCGCAGACGTTTAATGTCTTCGATCTGCCGGTGGCGGTGGTGCCGGTGAGCAGAACTGCTGGCGGGTTGCCGATCGGCGTGCAGATTATTGGCCGGCCGTTTGCGGAGAATGCGGTGCTAGCCGCGGCGGAGATCATTGAACAAGCACTGGGTGGATGGCAGCCGCCACCGATGTAACGCAAACTGTTAGTTTGCGGGCGAGCGAGGAAGGCTCCGTGGTGAAACAGAGGCCACTTTGACTACCGGACGCAAACTAACAGTTTGCGTTACACAGCAGATTTGTCGCAGAGTCAGCAAATCCGATATAGTCTCAGCCGCGCTGCATCCATCCGAGAACGATATCCCAAATTGATCCGAGGAGTTTAGTTATGGAACCCGTTGCTTCAGTTCTTGCATTCCTCTTTTTTGGCTTCCTGGCAATCGTATTGCTGGTCATTGCGGTGAAAACAATCAGAATTGTTCCCCAGGCCACGGTGATGCTGGTCGAGCGTCTGGGCCGGTTTGACAAGATCGCCAGCGGAGGATTGAACATTCTGATTCCGTTTCTTGACCGGCCGCGAGCAGTTTATTGGACCAACACCCGGCCCGGAATCACCTCAATTGATTTGCGCGAACAGTATATCGATCTACCGCCGCAGCCTGTGATCACGCGCGACAACGTCACCATCCACGTCGACTCAGTTGTGTATTGGCAAATTACTGATCCGGTCAAAGCGGTCTACGAAATGAACGATATCGTGGGTGGTATCGTGCAGCTAACGATAACCGGCATGCGGGCGGTGATGGGCGAGATGGATCTTGACCACACGCTCTCAAATCGTGATGCGATCAATGCCAAGTTGCGGCTTATTCTTGACGAGGCGACGGACAAGTGGGGCGTGAAAGTGACGCGCGTCGATGTCAAAAATATTAACCCGCCGGAAGACGTGCGCATCACGATGGAGAAGCAGATGACTTCAGAGCGCAACCGGCGCGCGCTCGTGATTCAGGCGGAAGGCGATCGGCAGGCGGCGATCACGCGCGCTGAGGGCGAGAAGCAAGCGGCGGTGACGCGGGCGGAAGGCGAGAAGCAGTCGGCGATTCTGCAAGCTGAGGGGGCGGCCCAGGCCAGGCTCAGGAATGCCGAAGCTGAATCGGAAGCAATCAACCGCATTGCGCAAGCGATTCCCGGTGGCGATCCGGGTCAATACCTGATCACGACGCGCTACATCGATAGCCTGCGCGACATGACGCGCACCAACAACTCCAAAGTGATCTTCATGCCGGTGGAGACATCGGCCATGTTGTCGAGCATCGGCGCGCTGAAGGAAGTGTTGTCACAGACAGGCGAGTCGGGTGAGACACCGCCTCCGCCACGCGAGCTGCGGAGATAGAAGGTTGGAGTTCGATTCGCATTTGCAAGAGCTGGGAGCGCAGGCAGGATGCCTGCGCTCCCAGCCTAAAGCTTCGGTTCCAGAGTAAGGGTTTCTTTGGTCGCGTTAGCGATGGCTGATTCGCTGAAGGGGAACGCGCGTGGGGTAACGGCGCGCCAGTCGTCGAGTTGATCTTTCCAATGCGGACTCGAAGGAAGTCCTGATTCGCCGAGCGAGATGCCGTGCTGGGTTTTGTCCCAGTTAGACGGATCTGCGATCAGTCGCATTGAGACGGAAGCTCCGACATTAACAGTGGCGCCGAGCATGAAGGGCGTGCCGTTCTGCGGAAACGGGGCAACCGTAAACTGCAATCCGACCAGCGGCGCCTGGGCCAGCGGGTGCGGGAAACGCGATTTCACCATGGCGCCCCACGTCCATTTCGATTCGTCCTCGCCCAAACTTTTAATTAACACCTGACGCGCGTCCTCATGACAGGCGCGCAGCATTTCGCCGTAGCTCTTAAACTCTTTTGGCAACCACGCAGCTGACTGCTCGGTGAGAACGCGATCGAGCGTGGTGTCGAAATTAGACCAGCCAAACGACTTTGCCAGTTCGGCGCCAATAGCCGCGTTGATGATGCGGGTGCGGAAGGCGATACGCATTTGGGTGACGATAGGCGCTACGGTCGAGTCGGCATCAAGGAGTCCGTCCCAGCCGTCCATCGCGACGATGGTGTTGTGCAGCTTGTCGTCTGCCGGCGTTAACTGACGGCGCAGGATGCTGGCAGCTTCGCGCGTGAATATCTTGCCGGCGATGGAATAGACGTCGCCCAGCACCGCGCGAAAGTCATCCGCGTCGAGCTTCGCCTTCTTGTTGAACAGATCGGAAATGCGCCTGGCCCGATAAGGCTGCGCCCACGAGTGCGTCAGAAAATGCGGATAGCTCGTGCCTACAATTCTTTGGTTGGCAGTGATGATGATGCCAGACGGCGGATCGTAAAGATGCGGCAGCTCCTTGAACGGGATGAAGCGGTTCCATTCGCCGTCGTCGGTCGCGCCATCGTAGGGAAGACTGCCATCGCCTGACTTGCGGATCGGAATAACTCCGGCGGCGTAATAACCGATGTGGCCGTCTACGTCGGCGTAGACCATGTTCTGTGTCGCGCCAGTGTAGTTGCTGATGGCGGCGGTAAACTCCTGCCAGTTGCCGGCCTTATTCAAGCGTTCAAGCCCAACGCCTTTGTTAAGTTTTGGATCGAGGGCCGTCCAGCGGAGTGCGTAGCGCTTGCCGCCGTTTTCATAAAAGATTGGGCCGTGGCGAGTGACAGTTACGTCGAGGTTGACGGAGTCGGTGGCGGTGCTGCCAAAGTCTTTGCGAACCTTGATCTGCTCACGGCGCACGTCAGCCTCAAGCCATCCTGCCGGCGTTTGGTAGCGTCGCGGATTATTCGGATCAAATTTCTCCACGTAAAGATCCTGCACATCCGGGCCGACGTTGGTGAAGCCCCAGGCAATCCGCTGGTTGTGGCCGATAACAATTCCGGGAACTCCGCCCGCCGTTACACCGGCAACGCGAATGCCGGGCGCGCTCAGATGGATCATGTACCAAATCGGCGGCGCTGACGGCGCCAGATGTGGATCGTTGGCGAGCAGTGGCTTGCCGGATCGAGTGCGTTTGCCGCTGACCACCCAATTGTTGCTCGCCGCCAGGGCTTCGGCGTAAAGGCCGACGCGGGCGAGTGAACGCGACTCAATCGCTTCATCGTTGGCCAGGGCTTTCAACGTTGCCGCCGCGGCAACCGAATCCCAGTCGGCCGTCTGATCGCCACCGATGGCTCGGGATGTTGTTCTCCGGCCCGATGATTTCTTGTCGGTGCCCACTACCAAAACATCGAGCGGCGACGTTTCCGGCAATAGTCCCGCCAGCTTCTCCGCCGGTAAACCAGCGAGCGCTTCGCGCATAACGTCGAGCCGCCAACTGGTTGAAAGTGTTTCGAAAAAGAGTTTGGGAATGGCCAGCGAGTCGGCGGCAGTCCAGGGCCGGGGTTTGTATTGGAGGATTTGAAACTCGGGCGGCAGACTCCGGGCGTCGAGCGACGCGATGTAGGCGTTGACGCCTTTGGCATAGGCTTCGAGCACCATGCGCTCAGGCGGAGCGGCCTGAGCGAGTTCAGCATCAGCGACCTGCGCAAATCCAAAGCGCCGGTGGCGTTTGTCTTCCTCTAGCGCGAGCGTTCCCAATACCTCCGCCAATTCGCCGCGGGCGGTGCGTCGGCCGAGATCCATTTGCCAGAGGCGGTCGGTGGCAGTTACGTAGCCCTGCGCGAAATACAGATCTTCATCATTCTTCGCCTCGATGTAAGGAATGCCGCGCTCGTCGCGCCGGACGGTGACAGCTTCGCGCAAGCCGGTAATTTGAAGCGAGCTTGTTTTTGACGCGGGCGCCGACGGCGCAGGTTGCGCCGAGACGAATGGCAAACTTGCGTTGACCGACAGCAGCAGCAGGAAGGTTGTCAGTCGAGCAGCAAAGCTACGTTTCATGCAGTTGACCTCACAGTTGATTTTGGCGCCGATAGTAGCACAGACAAATAGCGTTGACCCTCGGCTCCACTGGGCCTAGTATCTGCGCCAACCATCGGCGCGCGCGAGTAAAGTGAATGTGTGCCGGGCTTACCGCGGCCAACCCCTAAAGGAGAGTTTAATGAGAAAACCATTGACGGCGATTTTGTTGGTGTTGACGAGCGCGTCGTTTGCGCTGAGTGTGCAAACGCAGGCTGTGTGGATCAAACATACTTCAACTGAAGGGCGCTACAGTGTCCTCCTTCCTTCAGCGCCCACGATTGGTACTCAGGAGTCAGCCACAGCGGACGGGGAAAAGTTTACGCAACACAAGGCCACCCTTGAATCGGGGAACGCCGTTTTCCTGGTCGGGTATTTCGATCATGTCCCGGGGACAGTGTTCTCAATGGACAAGGCCCGTGATGGCATGGTCGCGGCGCTCAAAAGCACGCTGTTGAGCGACCGCGCGATCAGCCTGGGCGATCACCAGGGACGTGAGTGGAAGATGACTGCCAGCGCACCCGATGGCACGGAGTTTCTCATGCGCGCCAGGTCCTTTGACATTGCCAAGCGGGTTTACGTCCTCCAGTTCATTATTCCGAAGGCAGAGGACGATGCTGCTGCTGCTCAACGCGCAGACAAGTTCTTCGATTCCTTCCAGGTCACGTTGACTCCTCAGTGAACCGGCGCTCGCGCAATGCGCGTTGACGGTCTATTGTCCAGCGTCTACAATCCCAACTATGCCAAGGTTCAACCTCTTGTCTTTTTGCTTTGCGGCGCTGTTAGCCTTCTGCCTGGCGGCGGAAACGAGCGCGCAACAGCGACCGCTGATCACCGAAGACGTGGACATCATCCCGCCCGGAACGATGCGGATTGAAGCAGGAATCGATTTTCTACAAGGCGCACGCTACACCGTCTCCGGGCTGACCGGGGATCTCACGCGCGTGGGCGTGATTGGCATCAACATCGGCTTCGCGCCCAATATCGAGTTTCAGATCGACGGCGTGGCGCAAAACTTTCTCAGCATTAATTCAACCGGACCATCAGCCGTGCCGTTGTCGCTGGCGCCCGGCGCCAACTCGGCCAACGACACTGGTGATTTCACGCTGGCGACAAAAATCAAATTGCGCGCGGAGACCCGCCGCGGACCTTCGCTGGGATTTCGTTTTGGCGTGCAACTGCCAAACTCGAATCAAACACGCGGGATTGGACTCAATCAAACCAACGCTTTTGGCTCGGTTTTATTTGGCAAGAAGTTTGGCAGAGACGGCCGCTTGAACACCTTTGGCAATTTGGGTATCGCAATTCTTACCGCGCCGACGCAGGCGTTTACCCAGAATGACGTGTTGACCTACGGCGCCGCGGGAATTTTCCGCATCAACAAACAGTTCAGCATCGCCGGCGAAGTAAACGGCCGCACCAACACGAGACCTGGCGATGGTCCGCTGGGCACTGAGTCGCAATCCGAGGCTCGGCTCGGGATGCAAATTCGCGCTTCCGGGCTCCGCTTCGATTTCGCCGGCATCAAAGGGCTGACCCGCTTTACACACGATAGTGGCGTCACTGTCGGCGTGACCTACGACACTCCTTCCATTTTTGCCCCCGCCAAATAAACTCAAACAGTGACAAGTGAAAAGTGACAAGTGATAAGTCAGGGAATCAGACTGGCCAGGGCTGATCTTGCTTATCACTTGTCACTTATTACTTTTCACTGAATTTATGTTTGAGTGGTTGAGTTCACTTGGTAGTTGGCTTGAGTACCACGTAATTAGTCTGCCGATCTACATCGCGGCGCCGGCGATGGTGCTCATCGGCGCTCTTGATTCGTCATTGCTGTCGCTGCCGGAGATCAACGACTATCTGGTAGTCGGGCGATGTTACAAATATCCGTCCGCTGTGTTTTACTTTCCGCTCTTTGCTGCGGCTGGTTCGGTGCTCGGCTGCTGGCTGCTTTATTCGATCATGCGGCGGGGCGGTCAGGCAGTGCTGCGGCGGCGGTTTAAGCCGGAGAGCATTGAACGCGTGGAGCGGGCTTACGCGCGGTTTGGAGTCTTCGCAATTGCGATTCCGGCCATACTGCCTCCGCCGCTGCCATTTAAAATCTTTGTGGCAACCGCCGGGACGCTCGAGTATCCGCGCTGGAAGTTTTTGTTGACGGTGATGATCGCGCGATCGGTTCGCTATTACGTGGAAGGCATTCTGGCGGTTTACTTTGGCCAGCGCGTGTTGTTGTTTATGAAGGACAACGGACTAATTGTTCTGGGGATTGTTGCGGCGGCCGTCGCTCTGGCAGCTCTGGTTTACCTGATAATCAACAAGTGGCCTGCCCCGCGATGCGCCAAAGATAAGGACTCGATTTGAACCTTCTTCTGCAACAAGGCACTGGCAAGCTGGCGCGACTGTCCGAGTTTTTTATCGCGCTCGGTCCTTTTGGTTTGTTCGCCGTCGCGCTGCTTGATTCATCCTTCGTGCCGCTACCGAGCAGCGCCGATGCGTTGATGATTCTGCTCACCACGGCCCATCCGCGCTTGATGATCCTTTACGCAGTGCTGGCCACGGCGGGTTCGACCGCTGGATGCGTGATTCTCTACTACGTTTCACGCCGCGCCGGCGGCCGTGCCCTCAAGAGATTTTCTCCGGCGAAGCAAAAGAGAGTGAAAGAGCTAATCGATCGTTACGACGTGCTGTCGGTTCTCATTGCCGCATTGCTGCCGCCGCCGTTTCCCTTCAAGTTGTTTGTGATCACCGCCGGCGTATTCAGTTTCAGTCTCGCCCGTTTCACCATCGCTATTGCGTGTGGCCGCCTGTTTCGTTTTCTGCTGGAGGGCTACCTGGCGATTCGCTATGGAGCGCAAGCCAGGGAAATGCTTGCCAAATACTATCCGTGGATTGGATTGGGTCTGGCCGTGGCAATAATTCTGTTTGTGCTGGTGCGAAAGCTATCCAGGAAGAAGCCAGGCTCCGACGCCGAAGCAGATAGCGCGGGTGAACTAAACTCTGGAGAGTAGCGGCAGACGCTCTGGATTGGCTTTGGCGCCGTGGTGGCCCGATTGTTTGGCCTTGGGCAATTGCGGGGATTGAAAGTCCCTGACTGCGGCGAGGTCTGCCAGGCCCAACGCCTCGAGCCTTTCCAGGATTCGCAGAAAAACTTCAGCTGTGGCGAGGGCATCGCTGCCGGCTCGATGGCGCTCGAAAATGGGAATCGAGAAGTGGTCGGCAACTGTGTCCAACCGATAGTTTGCCAGACCCGGCACGGCGCGACGTGAAAGCGTCACTGTGCACAGATGTGGATTGAACATGCGGTGCCCGGGATACACGCGCGAGATTTCGTGGTTGATGAAATTCGTGTCGAAGGGTGCGTTGTGGGCAATCAACACTGCGTCGGCGACAAACTCAAGCCAGCGCGGCGCGACATCAGCGAAGAGCGGCGCCTGCCTGACCAACTCATTCGTGATTCCGGTTAACGAAATTACAAAGCGCGGAATAGAAATCTCCGGATTCACCAGCGTGATGAAGCTGTCCACAATCTTGCCGCCGCGCACGCGATAAGCGCCGAGTTCGATGATGCGGTTCGGCGGCATCTTTGCGCCGGTGGCTTCGATATCTACTACCACGAAATCGACGTCGTGCAAGAGCCGGGATTCGCAGGCATCCAATTGCAACTCCACCGTCTGCCCATCGATGATTTTGAATCGCCGATCGTCTCTGACAAGATCGCCTACCAGCAGTCCCGCTAACTCCGCGTCGATATGAGATACTTTGAAAACGACATCGACAATTTGCGCGGCGTTGGCTCGTCCGCCTGAGACGCGCAAGAGATCGATTGTTTCCTGAACCAGGGTTGAATCAGAGACTAGATTCGAATACGGCGGCATTGGTGCGGAATTGTATCACGCAACCTTTGGATTACATGAGGAGCTAGACGTGACAGCGGAAGAGGTGATTCAGAAGTTCAGGCAGAGCGGAGCGCTGCTGGAAGGGCACTTTGTTTTGACGAGCGGACTGCACAGCGCGGTCTACTTGCAATGCGCCTTAGTGCTTCAACATCCCGAGACCGCCGCGGAGTTTGGACGCGACATCGCCGAAAACTTTCGCAGCGAAGCAATCCAGACAGTCGCGGCGCCGGCAATCGGCGGAATTGTGATTGGGCATGAAGTGGCGCGCGCGCTTGGCGTGCGGTTCATATGGACGGAACGCGAAGCGGGTCAGATGACCTTGCGGCGTGGGTTTTCAGTTTCACCTGGCGAGCGCGTGTTGGTGGTCGAAGATGTGGTTACGACTGGTGGATCGACCCGCGAGACAATTGATGCGCTGCGGGAGCGGGGCGCGGATGTGGTTGGCGCGGCGTCGATAATCGATCGCTCATCAGGCAACGCCGATGTGGGCGCAAAGCGAATCGCGCTGGCGACACTCGACGTGGCTTCGGTTGAACCGGCGCGTTGTGAATCGTGCGCCCGTGGGGAAGTGGCGGTAAAGCCAGGCAGCAGGAAAGAGTAGTCGGCAGTCGGCAGGAGCAGTCGGCAGGGAGCTGAAAACACAGAGGCTAACTCCTGAGCCCTTCTGCGTACCCGACCTCTGTTTCTGACCACTGATCACTGACCACTAACCACTGGTACCGTATGAACTACAAGCTCACGCTTCAATACGATGGCACAGACTTTCATGGCTGGCAGATGCAGGGCGAGCTGCGCACGGTGCAGGGTGAGTTGACGAAAGCGCTGTCGCTGATCGAAGGGCGCCAGGTCGTGGTACACGGATCGGGAAGGACCGACGCAGGGGTGCATGCCGAGGGCCAGGTTGCCAATGTGAACCTGGAAAGAGAAATCACTCCCGAAAAACTGCGCGCAGCGATCAATGGAAATGTCGGGAAGGACGTGCGCATCATGCGGGCGGAACTTGTTTACGACGATTTTCACGCGCGCTATTCAGCCAGGGAAAAAACTTATCGGTACCGCATCGTCAATGGGCCAGTGCTGTCTCCTTTTCAGCTTCGC
>JANMVC010000657.1:0-1659 GCA_031392315.1 Pyrinomonadaceae bacterium
CGCCAGCCACATTCGCGTCATCGCCACGCCCAACGGCGGCGGCTTTGGCGGCAAGAGCGATCCTTTCAATCACGAAGTCGTCGTTTGCAAGTTATCGATGCTGACGGGGCGACCGGTGAAGGTGACGCTGACGCGCGAGGAAGTTTTCTACTGCCATCGCGGCCGCCATCCGGTGTTGATGCACGTCAAGACTGGTGTAAAAAAAGACGGCGCGATTACCGGAATGCACTTCCAAACGTTTCTTGACGGCGGGGCTTACGGCAGTTACGGCGTGGCCAGCACGTTCTACACCGGCGCGCTGCAAACCGTCACCTATGACGTGCCGCGTTATAAGTTTCAGGGTCTGCGCGCTTTTACTAACAAGCCTCCGTGCGGTCCTAAACGTGGCCATGGAACTCCGCAACCGCGCTTCGGTCTGGAAGTTCAGATCGACAAAATTGCCGAACAATTGAAACTCGATCCCGCGGCAATGCGCCGCGCGAATTTGGTGAAACCCGACACCGTCACGGCGAATTACCTGCGCATCGGCAGCATGGGTCTCGGCGAATGTCTCGACAAGATCGTCGAAGGTTCCGATTGGAAGAATAAGTTTTCTGGTTGGGACCAAACGAATCGGAAGCTGCCGTATGGGAAAGGCATCGGCATCGCGTGCAGCTCCTACATCTGCGGCGCGGGTCTGCCAATTTACTGGAACAACATGCCGCAGTCTGGCGTGCAGCTACGCCTCGATCGCCAGGGCGGCGTCTGCGTGATGTGTGGCTCGACTGATATTGGCCAGGGCTCTGATTCAATTCTCGCGTACATCGTGGCGGAAGTTCTCGGGATCGATCCATTCGACATTCGCGTGATTACCGCGGACACGGATTTGACGCCGGTGGATCTTGGTAGTTATTCCAGCCGCGTCACTTTGATGACTGGCAACGCGGCGATCCAAGCGGCTGAACGTGCGCGTGAGCTGCTGGTAATGGCGGTGGCCGAGAAGTTGAAGGTCCCGATTGAGAATTTGTCGCTGGCAGAGCGGCGTGTGTTTGATGTAGAGAACCCGGAAGTAGGCGTGACGTTTGCCGAGGCGGTGGTGTTGGCGGAATCGAAGTTTGGCACGATTGGGACGGTTGGCTCATATTCACCACCGCGCTCGCCCGGAAGATACAAAGGCGCCGGAGTCGGCCCGTCACCTGCGTACAGTTACTCGGCTGCAATTGCTGAAGTTGATGTTGATCCTTCGACCGGTATCGTTGTCGTCGAGCGAATTTGGATTGCACACGACATCGGCAAATCCATTAATCCGATGCTGGTGATGGGCCAGGTGGAAGGCAGTGTCTACATGGGGCTGGGCGAAATCCTGATGGAGGAGATGGTCTATCGCGCGAATCGAAATGTCGTGCACAAGTTTCCCTCGCTGCTGGAATACAAGAGCCCGACGACGATGGAGATGTGCGACGTCAAGACCTATCTGATCGAAGATCCTGATCCGAATGGACCATACGGCGCGAAGGAAGTCGGGCAGGGACCGCTTCTGCCTGTGCCGCCTGCGGTGGCGAATGCGGTTTACGATGCTGTCGGCGTGCGGATCGATGAAGTGCCTATAACTCCTGAGAAAGTTTTGAAAGCTTTGCGTGAAAAAGCGAAAGGCCGCGATGGACGCTACGGCCCGACTTC
>JANMVC010000005.1:0-4785 GCA_031392315.1 Pyrinomonadaceae bacterium
ACCACCAGCATTTTCACGCCAATAAACGTGAGCACAATGGCCAGCCCAATCTTGAGGTATTGAAATTTCTCGACCACTCCGGCCAACAGGAAATACATCGACCGGAGGCCGAGGATCGCGAAAACGTTGGACGTGTAGACGATGAAAGTGTTAGTTGTGATCGCAAAGATCGCCGGAATCGAGTCGACAGCGAACACCAAATCTGTGACCTCAACGATTACCAGCACCAGCAAGAGCAAGGTCCCGGTCAGCTTGCCGTTGACGCGTGTAAAAAACTTCTGCTCTTCGTAGTGGTGCGTGATCGGAATGTAGCGAGTAACCAACCTCACTACCGGATTATCTTCCGGCTGTAGGTCCAATTCTTCCTGGCGAAACATCTTGATGCCGGTGTAGACCAGGAAAGCGCCGAAGATATAGATGATCCAGTCGAAGCGGTTAATTAATGCGGCGCCGACGAAAATCATCGTCAGGCGCATCACCAGCGCACCCATGACGCCCCAAAACAAGACGCGGTGCTGATATTTCGCGGGCACCTTGAAATAGGAAAAGATCAGCAGAAAGACGAAGAGATTATCTACGGAGAGGGAGAGCTCAATCAGATATCCAGTAACAAACTCGAAACCGCGAGTGCTGCCCTGGTAGTAAAAAACTAAACCAGCGAAGAGGCCGGCAAGCGTAACCCAAACCACGCTCCAGGTGGCCGCTTCACGGTATTTTATTGTGTGTGCTTTACGGTTAAGGAGTCCGAGATCCAGACTCAGCATGAGCAGGATAAAAACGGAAAACCCGATCCATAGCCATGTTGAGCTGCCCATCGCGTTCATCAAGAGGTCACTAAAATAGCATTCCATCTTGACCGGGGCAAACGACGCTAAAAAGTGGTACTTGGGTCAGATTCAAAAGTGGCACGGGCGTCCCGCCCGTGAATCACGCGCAAGGTGCACGTGTTACCCTCGACGAACTGAAGTTTGTCGGACCGGCAACCCGCCGTTCTTGCAGTGCTGCTCGCGCTCAATTACAATCCGCGATTCGCTAGAAAGGTAGAAAATCATGCTTAAACAACTATCGCGGCTGGAACGCACTCGCAGCATCGTCATCATCGGATTTGTGGTCCTCATGGCCGTAAGTCTTGTTTTCTTTTATGCCCCCGGACGAAACAGCAGCGTCGAACCCACCACGAGCACCCAGGTAGTTGCCGAGGTTGGCAGCGACGAAGTCACAGTTGGCGATCTGTCGAGGGCCACCGCCAATTTCCAGCAAATGTATGGTGGCCAGATTAGTTTGGCCCAGTTGGGTGGCTCCAAGCGTTTCCTCGATGGGTTGATCAGCGATCGTGTAGTGGCCCAGGAGGCAGCGCGACTAGGCCTCAGCGCCAGCGATGGCGAAGTGGCTGACAGAATTCGGAAGCAGTTTGCAGACGCCTCAGGCCAATTTGTGGGCATGGAACGCTACAAAGAATCGGTCACAGCGCGCTACGGCGACATGGAAACGTTTGAGCAGGATGTGCGTAACGATATTGCCAGAGAAAAACTTCGGGCTTTCGTGACCGCGTCAGTACGTGTTTCAGATGAAGAAGTGCAGTCAGACTTCCAACGTCAGAACACCTCCTTCGATCTCAGTTATGCCGTGATCACGCCGGATAAACTCGCCGAGAAGATTCAGCCTTCTGACGACGAACTGAAAAGCCACTACGAGCAGCGAAAGACTGACTTCCGCATTCTCGAGCCGCAAAAAAAGGTCCGCTACATTTTTATCGACCAGGCGAAGTCCGGCGCGAAGCTTCCCATCGCTGACAAGGATCTGCGCGCGGCGTTTGACGCGTTGGCGCCGGCAAATAAACAGGCAGGAGTTAAAGTTCAGCAGATACTTTTGAAGGTGGCGCGCAAGGACCTTGACGCGCAGGTTGAACAAAAGGCCAAGGATCTGTTGGCGAAGGCCATGGCCGCTAAGCGCGAGGAGGGCGAGAAAGTTTTTGCCGATCTGGCGCGCGGCAATTCTGAAGATCCGGCAACTGCAAAGAACGGTGGATGGCTGCCGCGCCCAGTGAAGAAAAATCCGAATAAGGTCGATGCGCTTTACGATCGAACCGTGGACATGGAAGAGGGCGTTGTCTTTGACGTACCAATCAAGTATGCCAACAACTGGTATCTCCTGCGGCGCGGCGCGGCAGTGCAGAAGACGTTTGAAGAAGCGAAGCCTGAGTTGCTGGCGTCGCAGCGCAACACCGCCGGCTACACGGCAGCTCGCCAACTTGCCGAACGTGCGAAGGCGCGTTTGAAAGAAACCAAGGATCCGCAGAAGGTGGCGCAGGAACTGGCGAAGGACGCAAACATGCAGGCTGGCGAGATGGTGAAGGAGACGCCGTTAGTAAAACCTGGCGACGACGTTCCCGGCATCGGCAGCAGTCAACAGTTTGAAGCTGTGATTGAGCCACTGAACAATTCCGGAGAAGTCGGCGAACCGACCGGCGTTAAAGGCGGCTTTGCCGTTCCGATGCTGGTGGAAAAAAAGGAACCGCGCGTTCCTGAGTTTGAGGAGATCAAAACCGAAGTGGCCAAGGCTCTGAAACTGCAACGTGCGAAGGAACAGTTGGACCAGAAAGCGAAGGAGCTGGCTTCGTCGTTGAACACTGCCGCGGACGTGAAGACCGCCGGCGAGAAGAGCGGCTTTGAGGTTGCCACTCAGGAAGGCTACAAGCTCGGCTCTGCGTTGGGTAACGCTGGCACCAGTCCGGCGTTGGACGAGGCCGTGTACGCACTGAAGAACGGCGAGGTAACGAAAACGCCAATCAAGGTTGGCGACAATTGGGTGGTCGTGGGTGTGACCAAACGTGAAGAGGCCGATCTGGCAGACTTTTCCACGAGGCGCGACCAACTCACCCAAGCGGCGCTTTCCACCCGACAAAATCAGGTTTTTGGTGACTACATCGCGGCGGTGCAGCAGCGCATGAATCAGGCTGGCGAGATTAAGATTTATCAGGACGTGCTGACAGCGATGGAAGCTGCCGAACCCGTGGTGGAACCAGCGCGTCCGCAGTTTCCGCAATTTCCGTTACCGGCCCAATAGCGCTTAACGGAAACCCGTCAGCCAGGCAGTCAGCCTTGAGCAATTAGAATCCGCGCACCAGTGGGGCGACCTGCGACTGGGCCACGGCAGTCCTGATCTGAAGTTCATTCCCCACCGTGGTAACCTTCAAATTCTTTATCGCACTACGCGCCAAAGTTTCCTTCACCGGCGAAAGCCGGCCGAGAAAAAATGATCCCAGTTGCGTCAGCCCCTCGACCGTGTCGCTGAGATTTTTCGCCGCCGCCGCATCAACCGTTCGCGCCGCCACCATCAGTTCCAGATCAGCGCTGGTCATTCCCAGCGAACCGTAAACCTGCCGGACGGCCGTCAACTCACGCGCCAAACTATCATTCGTAGCCCGCAGGCTTTCCATCAGCGCCTCGGAGACATTTCCGCCAAAGCCGATGATCGCGTTGGGATCGCGGCTGGCCAGTTCAATCAGTTGGGGGTTGGCATACTTGCGCGTTCGGTTTGCGTCGATCGCGCCTTTCACGCTCTCCAAATTTCCCAGGGCCAGCGTGTTGCCGGTAAGCGAGGCAACCGCCAAATCGCTAATCTTGATGTTCCATAATCCCAGCAGCGTCACCTGCCGATCCAGAGTAAAGACGTAAATCGTTTTCCCCTGATACTTCTGCTCGACGTATTTTCCGTTGGCTGCCAGACGGCCGGCCGCCACCAGCGCGCCCGAGTTAAAAGTGCCGCTGGCCAGGGCGACTGTATTGATCTTGGTGATGCCTGCCGCCGGATAGGTGTAACTCATGCCCAGGGCGATCTGCTGAAACGATCGCGGATCGAGGCCGGTCTGCGTCTTAAACTTCGCCAGCTCTTCATTGATCTCAGCGACCTTCGCTGGACTTTCGGCCATGAGCTTTGGCAACGCTTCGTCGAGCACTCGATGCACGTTTATCAACGCCACTGCATCAGACGGCGGCAGCGAGGACAACAGGCTGGACGCCGTCCTGGCGCGAGACGAATTGCCTTGCGCGAAGGCCGCGCCCGAAATGAGAGCGCCACAGGCGAGCGCAATTGCAAATGATTTGAAAATACTCTGCTTCAATTTAAAAACCTCTCTTGAATGATTCGAGGATCGATCCTCGGTTAATAATTACTCGAAGGGGAATACCCGCATGATTACTCGCCTCACGCTGCTGTCCGATGCTTCCGCGGGAACTCAGGTTCGCCCCTGGGTCAATCTGCTTCGGAAACTAACGGTTTGCGTTACGTGCGTTCCAGCAGCAGCGCGATCCCCATCCCGCCGCTAACGCAGAGCGTCGCCAGGCCCAGACGAGCTTCACGCTTCTTCATCTCGTGCAGCAAAGTTGTCGTGATTCGAACGCCGGTGCAGCCAATTGGATGGCCCAGGGCGATGGCCCCGCCGTTTACGTTCAATCGATCCGCATCGAAGCCGAGCTCGCGATCGCAGGCAATCACCTGAGCGGCGAAAGCTTCGTTGAGTTCGATCAAATCAATCTCGGCGAGCGTCAGTTTTTGCCGGGTTAACAATGCACGGATTGCCGGCACTGGACCAATTCCCATAATCTCCGGCGCGACTCCCGTCACTTCGTAATCAACGATGCGCGCCTGCGCCAACGCGCCCGACTTCTTCATCGCTTCTTCGCTCATAACTACTACCGCCGCCGCGCCGTCAGTTATTCCCGAAGAATTTCCCGCCGTCACCGTTCCATCTTTGGAAAACACGGGACGCAGTTTCGCAACATC
>JANMVC010000019.1:0-9440 GCA_031392315.1 Pyrinomonadaceae bacterium
TTACTCTGAGCTAACATGCCGACCGTAAATGATTGACTGGTTCCCCATCAAACTTTCTTTCGCGGTCGCCGGCGCGGCCACTCTGATCGCGCTCGTGGCTGGGTCGGCGCTCGCCTGGCTGTTGGCCCGCAAGCGTTTTCCCGGACGCAATATTCTCGACGCTCTGATCACGCTCCCTCTCGTGTTGCCGCCGACCGTGCTGGGTTACTACTTGCTTGTGTTGCTAGGGACGCGTTCTTCGTTTGGCGGGTTTCTCTACAATCGGTTTGGGATCAGACTGACCTTTACCGTGGGCGCAGCAATTATCGCGGCCACTATTCACGCGCTGCCGTTGGTGACGAAGAGCCTGCGCGCAGCATTTGAAGGAGTTGATACGGAACTGGAAGCCGCGGCTCGCACCCTGGGAATGGGCAGCCGCATGATCTTCTTTCGCGTCACGCTGCCGCTGGCGTCACGGGGCGTGCTCGCCGCCACTGCGCTCGCCTTCGCGCGCGCTCTCGGCGACTTTGGCGTGACGATTATGATCGCCGGAAATATTCCCGGGCGTACTCAAACTGCGTCAGTTGCTATTTACGATGCGGTGCAGGCTGGGCGCGATAACGAAGCGTTTACACTGGCGGTGATCGTGTCGTTGATAGCGGTGGTGATGCTTTATTTCATTAACAGGTTTGGACGGTTGCGTTGGTAGAACCATGGTGTTTCGATTCAGGCTTCATTTGCATCCATCAGCAATTGCGAGCGCAACTCATCTCGAAGATAAAAACCCGACTTTTTGAGCTTGTCGAAATAAGGTGCGACTGATGAAATGGCACCCGCTTCCTTAAGCAAGGTCAGAATTCTTGTTGTTGGGATGACCGTCAACTCCATCATCTCGGCACGCTTTGTTCCCTTTTTTTCATCTAGCAACACAACCGACCCAGTATATTCGGCTTGCGCTATGACGGCGGCTTCACCCTCATCCAAGTCCACATTCAGGATGATCTTAATGACCTCGTCAGCTTCGTTACAGTTAACAAAGTAGGACCCCATCTCTCCAATGAGTTTCCTGAGCCGGCGTTTGCCACGTCCCGGTGCCTTGTAGGCTTCCCGTTTTACTTCAGGTGGAATCAGAATTTGCTTAAAAAGGAGGGGTAGCAGCTCCGCCACTTCTAGCGCAACAAGCCTAGTGAGGAGGGTATTGTCAATCACAGCAGTGGGAAGTCCGCGCTGCTTTACGACCATTATCTTTCACTGCCGAGCACTTCGTTCAAGGCCACTAACCCAAGGGCTATTCCCGCTATCCACCCCAACGCAGTAAGGTCTTTTTTCCATTGCTGTTGGTTACGCAGCTGCTGTAAGGCCTGCATGAGTGCGGTCTCGTGCGCGTTCGGATTATGTCGATCGAAATAAACCATGTTCGCGACAGCCGGATACGGCGACGCCATTCCTTGTTCAATGAGGCCAACTATTGGTTTAGCGGCAAGGGTCGCGGCCGTCAGTTCCAGCTTAACAGCGTTTAGCTCATCAAATGGTGCCGTCTTAGTCACTAAGGCGATGACCGCATCGCTCTCATTAACCTTCGTCAGCGTATCAATAGCTAGGCTGTTGTGAAATATCTGAGTTCGATCGGGCAATACAATTGCGAGTTCATAGGCCGCAGCTACAGCCCGCAAACGTGCCGCAATTGGACCGTCCCCAGGTCCAACCGCGTAGCTAAGGAAAACATTCATGGGAGGATTCTATACCTCAATAGAAAGGAAACAAAAGCCGTCGCTAAGATGGCGACGGCGCGAAAAACCACAAGCGGGGTCGGCCTACGCGAGGAACCCTTTGAACTTCGCTTCGCTCGAAGCATAACCCGGAAAGACTGCCTTAAGATTTGTCGTGCCCAAGTGTCTCTTCGCAATCTCGCCAAACACATCGCGGAAGTCGGTAGTTAGCGCCAGGTCGCGTCCTTCGTTGAGCTGATCGCTTTTCAACCCAGGCCATTGGCCATAGACCTTGCCGCCGCGAACGCTGTTGCCCAAAACAAACATTCCGTTCGCATGTCCGTGGTCGGTACCGCGATTGCCATTTTCGCGAGCGGTACGTCCAAACTCCGACATCGTCAGAATCACCACGTCGTCCATGCGATCGCCAAGGTCGGTGTAAAGCGCGGCGATGCTGTTGCCAAACTGCTGCAGCAGATTTCCCAACTGACCGCGCGCGCTGCCTTCGTTCACATGTGTGTCCCATCCGCCAACGTCAGCGAAAGCCACTTCCAAACCAACTCCGGCTTTGATTAACTGCGCGATCTGCATTAGTCGATTGCCAAACGGCGTACGCGGATACTGTGCGCCATTTTGAGGCTGGTACTGCGCCGGGTTCACTCGCTTCAGATAGTTAACCGCCTCGAAAGTTTCTTTGCCGGTGCCGCCGAGTGAGTCGTTCACAGTCTTGTCGTAGATTTCTTCAAAGCCTCCCTGCACACTCGCCGAGCTGCGCCCCGCGCGAATCGTAAAATCTGCCAGGTTTGAAATCGCCAGCGTCGGAGCTTTTCCCTGCAACACGCGCGGCATTGTTTGCGTCATCGAGACGGCGCGAAAGACACGCGCTTCCGGATCGGATTTACTTTGCAGATAACGATTGAGCCAGCCGTCAGCCGTTGACTTCACACCCGGCGTGGCCGACTCCATGTAGTCCTGCGCATCGAAATGCGAACGTGTGTTGTCTGGCGAACCGGCAGCATGAACGATCGCCAGACGCTTCGAGTCCCACAACGGTTTGAAGGGCGCGAGCCCCGGATGCAGACCAAAGAAGCCGTCAAGATTGATTGCCGTCTCGGAATTACCGGCGGCAGGCTTGGCTATCGCTATGGATGGCCGCAGATCGTAGTAAGCGCTCTCGCCGAAGGGGACGACCATGTTGAGTCCGTCTACTGCGCCGCGCTGAAAAATCGCGATTAGAGTTTTTCGGCGACCACCCGTGATGCGCTCACGCGCCTGGGCCAGTACGGCGCGTTGCAAAAACGAAGGCGCAGTACTCATCACACCAAAACTCGCTAGGGCAATGCCGCCTGACTTAAGAAAAAATCGACGATTCATAATTACCTCGTAAATGGTAAATGGTTAACGGTGAATGGTGAATGAATGGCGCTATTAGCAGCCCTGGCCTTCTATTTACTATTCACCATTTACTATTCACCACTCACTGTCTCTGAAACTCTGGAGAACCCAAAATCAATCCCACAATTTTCGTTACCGGATCGGTGATGTTGGCGTCGGCGCTGGCCAACTGCTGTCGCCGCTGCCGCTGTCTGACGGGTCCCTCTCCTTCCATCATCATTTCATCCTGCATCCCGTCATTGGTTGCCGGTCGCTCCGACATCGCCGGGACCACCAGCGCGGTCTTTTCATTCAACTGACGCATCAACGCCTCTCTCGTCTTCGGAGAAATCTGGCCGGCCACAATCAGCGAGAGAAACCGATCGGCGATCTGGTTATTATCAAGCGGTTTCGCACTGGCCGAGTTGTCTACGTAGCGCTTCAGATCGACGCGAGTGCCCGGTATGCGATTGCTAGCCAGGCTCAGACCAAAGTTTAGTCGCTCGAGCAGACCGCCGGTGTTGACCCAACTTTCGGCAGTATCCGAATAACCGTTTGGCGTTTGGAAACCGTAAAGCGGCTCGCCCATGCGTGCGATCCACTGATGCAATTGCGGGCCGCCGTTTGTGTCAGCGCCGAGCGTGCGAATGGCGCTGATCGCGAGTTCGAAAGGACGCTTCACTTTCGCGCGGTAAGCCTCAGGCGAATTAAACTCGGGCGACGAAAAAATGGATCGCAGAGTTTCGCGAATGTCGCCGTTGCTTTTGGTGAAAGCGGCGGCGGCCCGCGCCACTAAAGCCGGGGGCGGAGTATCCGACACGAAATAGCGCGCCAGCTTGGTAGCCACAAACTTTGCCGTCGCTGGATGCTGCGCCAGAATGTCGAGCACCATCAGCCCATCCTTGAAACCGCCGCCGGCAGGAATCTTGTGGCCCAACACAATTTTCTCGCCATCGTCGTGGACCCGTTGATTGAAAAAGAATCGACCGGCATTTTCGCGCAACCTCTCGGCGCGCGCGCCGTTCCCCATCGCTCCGGCCACCGCGGCGCCTCCGCGGGGAGCGAGTATGGTCCAGCCTGTAAAGCAACGCGCAACTTCCTGCACGTCTTTCTGTGTGTAGCCTCCGTCAACGCTCAGCGTGTGCAGTTCCATCAGCTCGCGCGCGTAGTTTTCATTTATTCCGCGGCGGCGGCCCTGCGCGTTAGCCGGTAAGTCAGGCATCTGCGGAGCGCCAGCTTGCGCTCGTCTCCCCAGGCCTCTTTGCAGTCTTTGCAGTCTTTGCCCGTCGGCCTCTGCGTTAGGACTAACGCTCTGAAAATTGTCGAGATAAAAAAGCATCGCCGGACTCTGTGCGGTCGCGCTTAACAACTCGGAAAACTTGCCCATCGCATTTGGCCGTATCGTGTCGCGATCGTAGGAAACCAGCAGCCAACGGTCGGCGCCCTTACCGGCAAACACGTTGAAGTGGTTGGTCCAGAAATCAACCATCACTTCCTGCAACTGTCGTTCACTGTACACAGCTCGCAGAATTCGCGAAGCTTGCAACTCCGCGGTGATGCGCTGCGGAAGTTGCAGGCCGTTCTGCTGGTAGTACTGCCGCAACGCCCGGCGATACTCCTGGTTCTGCTGCGGGTTGGCGGCGGCGTTTGGGTTATTGGCGCCGGGTTGAGCCGCTGGCATGCCGGCATCGCCGCTTCCAGTTTTCATCCCTGCTCCGGGTGCGGCTGCCGCTGGTCGGGCACGACCATCGCGGGCAGTTGCGAGTCCGGCAGGCAGATCGCCCCGTCGCTCAAGTTGCCGCAACAGCTGTCCCGGCTGCGGATACTTTTCATATAGCTCGGCGGTGGTCATTTTGAGCACAGCCAGATCCTTAACCTTCGCTTCGCTCGCCGTGTCACTGATCTTCTCGGGACTGAGTTGTTGACTGATGTAGTTCTCTAAACCCATCGCCTTGACGCGCTCGACGTCGCCAGGCCGCGCGCCGAAACCCAGCCGATTGAGCACGTGCAGGATGCGTTGATCTTCGCTGAGTCGGGTTGACGAATTCGCCTTTTGCCGTTGACCTTGAGCACCAATTGCACAAAAGTTGACGACGATGACGCCCACCGCCACTAGACTAAGGAGGACTCGCATAGCACCGGCAGGTTGATATTGGCCGCACCTATTATTAGTCATATGTCTCACCATTAAACGTAATTTCCAGTTAACAGAATCTTATGTCGGCAGTGATAGCTTCTGGGCGGTTAGACGCGCTGGAGGACGCCGGAGTTTGATAAAGTTGCCGGCTGGCCTCCGCGGAAATCTGATTCAGGCGCGACCACGTTTACCGCGCTGGCTTGGGAAATGAAACCGGACTCCTATTTCCCTGGTTATCGACAGCTCGAACGGCAAAGAAGTAATTGTCTTTCGACATGCCGTTCAAGGTGTAGCTCGTAACGTTGCCCACCCAACGCGCGTTTGTCCAAACCGGCGAAGTCGTTTCGCGCCAAACTATTTCGTAACCAGCCAGGTCAGGTTCGGTATTCGCGTCCCACTTAAGTTCCGTATCGTTAGTCAACCGGCTGGTGACTAACCCTGCATTCTTCGGACGCGCCGGCGCCGATGCCAGCATCGCCAGCGAAGCTGCGTTTATGCGCGCGACGTTGGCGATGTAATTGAAGTCGACAAACTGCGGCAGGTCGCCATATTGCACGCCGTTTTCGCTGCGCACATTTTGATGCTGGTGGCGATAATCTTCATTCGGTTCAGTGAACCTAACGGCCGGGAAACCACGCTCGAGAAACGGAATGTGATCGCCGCCGCGCAGGTAACGGTCACGCCGGTAAACCATAGTCACACGCATTCCGCGCACATAACGCTCCCCTGTCTCCTTGATGAAGCGTGACAACTGTCTTGACGCCGAATCATTCTCGCCGCCAACTCCGCGTCTCACCGTCGCCTCGTCAGGCTTTTCATTTGACGGCACGCCCTCGGAAAACAGCCGCACTGAATGAGCGTCGCGCACGCCATTGCCGCCTAGCGAATTGCCGATGATGTCGTTGGTAAACATCGCCTCGATGTTGATCTCTTTTTGTTTCGCCTGTTCGGCGAAATAGGTGGCGCCGAGGAGTCCCTGCTCTTCCCCCGCCACCGCCATGAAAACGATAGTTGCCTCAAACTTGCGCGGCGCCATCACCCGCGCCATTTCCAGAACGGCGGCAGTGCCGGACGCATCGTCGTTCGCGCCGGGCGCGTCGCATTGGCCATCGGTCGGGCTGCTGCACATCGAATCGTAATGCCCGCTGACTACGTAAGTGCGACCCGCGGATTCCGGCTGCGATCCACGCAGCGTCGCCACTACGTTGGTGATCATAGTGGGCACTGCGACGCGGGCGGCTCTCGCTTGTTCGAACGTCTGCTTCTCGACAGTCATGCGTCCCCCTGATCGCGTTGCGGCTTTGGAGAATTCGGCGAACAACCAATCTCGCGCAGCGCCCACGCCTCGGGCTGGATCGGTTTGCGTCGACAGCGTGTTACGCGTCCCAAAAGAAACCAGCTTGCGGACGGAGCTCTCGATGTTGCGCGCGTCAATCTCGCGAACAACTTGCGCGATCTCTTGATTGAGATTCGCTCCTGGGGCCGATACTGGTTGGCTGTTGGTTCTTCTCTGTGCGGTTGAGCGAATGGCGCCAAAGGAAATGCCCGCGGCGATCAACGCGACAGTCAACACCCTGGGGATAGTTTGATTCTGCATAATGTTCGTCACCGTGTTGGCTGAGTGAGGTTGAACGGTAATTTAGCACTACGACGCGCAGGTTGGGAACGCGGGCAACGGGGTAAAGCTTGCGCACCTGTTCGCGCTCTTGGTGGTCAACTCACCTTAGCAGCAGTTTGAAAACACTCAACGCATCTGGCTCTGATTGAAGTGAGTACGGCGACAACTCAGCGGAAGCGATAGGCTCGGCCTTTCCAAACGACGATTACCTCGCCACCCAGGCGCTGAACAATTGCCCGCAGACCAGGTTCGTCAGCCATCAGCGCCCGAAACTGTTCCGAGCCGCGCCCAACGCTCGTGGCGCCGCGCGACGATTGATAAGCCGTATCGATCCAGGCGTTTCCCTGACGGCGGAAGGTCCGTCCGGAAACGGTTTGCGTTTCAGCTTCTTCCGCAGCTTCCTTCTTTTCTTTGGCGCTGGCAGTGCGATTTTCGGCCAGGACATCGGCATCCCGCCTCCCGCCGCCCGAAGCCGAACGGCTTCTCGCCGGGCCGTGTGTGGGCGAGTCGTCCTTGGAGAATGCTACGCCTTCATCCTGGTTTCGCTTCGCAGCTTCGCGCTCGAGATAGTCCTCCTTCCGCACAACTGTCTTCGTATCCGATTCGGAGTAAGCCTTTGGCGGCGCTGGCGGCGGCACAGGTTCGGGCGCATAAACAGGTTGAGCCGTCGCGACACCCGCGACTTGCGGAGCTGCCGCCGAGTCCTGCGCGCTGCTTCCATCCGTGGCAATGCCGCCGGCTTTTGAGCCGGGGACTGATGCCGGCAAGCCGCTAACGTCGCCTCGCTTATCCGCCAAGTCGCTCGGCTTGTTCGCATCGATCACATCTCTTGGCGCAACTGCCGGTGACACACTGGGCACAACCATGCCGGCACTGTCTCGCGGTTGGTTTGAGACGGCAGTGGGTGTTTGGTTATGTGCAACCAGATCCTGGCGCTGTTCTCGCAAGGCAACAAGAGCGATGGCTAATACGCCGGTGAGCGCCACTGCCGGAACGGCGTAACGCAACACCGGCATTGAAAAAAGCACTCCGAATCGTTGCCAGAAACCCGCGCCGCCCGATTGCGGTGAAGTGTCACGCAGAACCGTCGGCCCCGCTGCCTGTGCCAATCCTGCGACCAGCCGCCGGCACGTTTGGCAGTCGGCCAGATGATTGGTGTAGCGAGCCTGGGCGGGCGCGGGAAGGACGCCCTCCGCATAGAGATTTAGCTCGTCTGCATCGAGGTGTTCAGCCGCTCCGCCCTGCGAACCGGCGCCGGTCCACAGATCGTCCTCTCCGCGCCCAAGGGAGCGTAAGAGGAGATCGACTGCGTTATCGTTATCTTGTTTCATCGAATGTAAGTTCTGCACCCACTCCAGAACGCTTTGAGATCCCGTTGCTTGCAGTCACCTGACTCGTCAGTTGCGAACCACTCGTCGGTCGCGAAAACGTTCAGCTTTACCCGGCGATCTCATTTTCCTTCTTCAGCAGAACACTCTCCGCCAGCAACGGTTCAATGTCCGCTTCGAGATTAAGCGCAATTTCGGAGAATGCGCGCTTCGTCTCAGCTTTTGTCCAGCCACGTTCAATCAACATCGCTTCCACGCGCTGTCGCAAGTCAGCATAAATTCGGGTCAGACGCCGACTCGCGGTGGCTTCATGGAAACCAAGCACCCTGCCTGCTTCATGCAACTTCAAGCCGTCAAAATAATAGAGCTTTACCAGCAGACGATCTTCGGCGGAAAGTTTTTGCAGCGCACCGGCGAGCGCTTCCTGAAGTTGGGCTCCGGCAAGTTTTGTCGAAACCGCCTGCTCCGGATTTACGACGCCGCCGTGACCTGACCAACTGCTTTCTTCAGGGCTTTGCTGAATTATGCGATCGAAGTCGGCATCTTCTTCCGTCTGCACGAGGCGCGACTGCTTACGATGCTGATCGACCGCAAGTTGCGCAACCACCGCGCGCAGCCAGCCGGCCAGCGAGCCACGTCCGGAATAGTAAGCGAGCTTTCCCGCCGGTTTTCCTGCCTCGTTAACTCTCAGACCATAAAGCTCTGCCCAGATCGACTGCGCCAGATCCTCTGCGCCTTCTTCATTTGAACTTGCGGAACGAGCCGCAGAGCGGACCGCAGCAGAAAATCGTTCTACCAGATCGTTCCACGCCTGCTGGTCGCCGATTTCGCAAGCGACAATCAAACAAAGATCGTCAGCCTGTAATTTATCGATGAAATCTACAATCGATGCGGCCGAGGCACGCGGATCGTCCCGGAGGAGATACTTCTCGACGCCAGCCTTGATTCGCGGAACCAGATTCTCCTGAGTCAGATTACGACTGTCTGTGGCGCGCGCAACCAAACGGTTCGCGCCCTCAGCACAGATTCTCTCGATGTGTTGCGTTGCTTGACTCACGGGGGATGCTTCTTAAACTGCGATACGCTTTTATGCTAACACGCCGCCACCGTCAAATGTTTCAGACTCAGCAGTTTCCTATCGGGTTGGATGTCCAATTGGAGGTCGCGTTGCCGCCATCTCTCCATTCCCACGCCAACTTTGACACGCCCTAGTGGGTGGGCTAGATTCAAAGTTCAGCGCAGGTCCGAAAGAAAACAGCAAATATCGCCGCGGCTCGCGCGTGAGGAGTTAGTTT
>JANMVC010000036.1:0-2880 GCA_031392315.1 Pyrinomonadaceae bacterium
TCGTTGCAGCGCATTCTTTCAAGCCTGGGCCGAAGGGTTAAGACAGAGAGGCAAGTGCAAGATGAGTGTGATCGGCGCGGTGATGCGCAAGCTGATTCACATCGCCTACGGAGTGTTGAAGTCAGGCCGGCCCTTCGACCCTGAAATAGCAAAATCTGCTTGACTCCCAACACAGTATCTCAGCTGCGGCGCGCGATCAGCATTCAAGCTGAAGGAAAAAGGTTACTTGAGAAACATGCTATCGCGCCGTCAGCTGCAAGGCTTTGTTAGACATCGCCCGGTGCATGGATCGTTCATTTATTTCTAGCAGTTGTTTCAACATCGGCCAGCATTTTCTTCAGCATGGCGTGGGACAAATAGCGCCCGTCCATTACGACGCCAGAAATTCTCCTGGTATTACTGATATCTTCAAGCGGATTGGCTTCCAACAAAACCAAATCCGCGAGTTTTCCTTTTTCAACTGTGCCAGACGAAGGCAACATGTTCAGATATTTCGCCGGATTAATGGTTGCAGTCTGCAAAGCAGCCAAGGGCGTCAACCCGCCTTCGACGAACATCGCTAATTCGTCATGAAGATCAAAGCCGGGGAAGGTGTATGGCATATCGCTATCTGTCCCGGCGAGAATACCAACTCCCCCATCGTGAAGCCGCTTAACGAGCGAAAGCCGCGCCAGAAATTTTTGTCGACTTTTTTGCGCCATCTCTTCGGTCGTTTTCTCGATGTCGGACTTGTATTTGCGGAACCACTCCTCTTTCAGGCTCACCGGGATATAACGCAAGCGTGCGCTTTCCTGTACCCGCTGCGGGCCGTAATAGTAATAGTCCGCAATCGACCGCCAGTAATTGTAAGTCGGCACGATCCACGTGCCATTTTTGACCAGCGTGCGAAAGAAAATTGAGCAATCGCCGGTGGTATAGGATAATGGTTTCAACTGCTGTTCAAATAAAACGCCGAACTTGTCCGTAGTAAGATCATCTGTCTGGGCCAACCGGTCGCGGGCGGCAATAAACTCTGCCTCGCGTCCTGAACAGGCTTCCAGCACTCCGTATAAATGTTCCTGGCTCTTTTGTCCCGCCTCGGAAGCTTCGATGGCGCCCACGAGCGCGGGCACATGGCCCGCAAAAGGGATGCTGAGTTTCCTGGCTTCGTCAGCAAGAGCAAAGTAGCTTGGGCGTGAAAGCTTGACGTACACCTTGACTAAATCAAAACCGCGACGTTTAGCATAACGCACAGCTTCACGCGCTTCTTCAGGAGTGGAAACAACCATCGAGCCTGGATGAAGCGCAGGCTTCCCATCAACGAAGGCAGTTGCCACGATCAGGCGTGGCCCGATCAGGTGTCCGTCGGCGATGTCTTTCTTCCATTTGAGATGTACGTCAAACGTCGCCTTGCCATCACAATCACCCCCGCCAACACAGTCGCCCGCCATGTCGCGAATCCCGGTTACGCCATTGACAATATTTAGTGGGTAAACGATCTGCCGGGTAAGGGCGTCCGCGCGCGTGTGAGCATGCATATCCCACAAACCGGGGATCATAAATTTGCCGCTGGCATCGATGATTTGCGCGTTTTTCGGAATCCGCACTTTTCCCGGTCTGGCGACAGCTACAATGCGATTGCCCGCGACAATCACAGTCATATCAGACCTGGAGGGTGCGCCCGTTAAATCAATGACTGTAACGTGCGTGAACACGAGCGGCCGCATGGGTGGAATTGGCTGCGCGAACAGCAATCCAGGTGCGATAAGAGTCAAAAAGAGTAAGGTTATTTTCCTCATCAGTCTTTCGACCTATGCAAACGAGAAGATGTCTAACGGTTGAGTTGACGCGGCGGCGCGAGTCAAAGCACCCTCCGCCGAATCAGTCTAGTTACGAAACACGCCCCCGCCGCTCGCGTCCAACGATTTGTTCGGCGGCTCACAAGCGACCTGTTGTACTTCCGTAGCCATCTGTCACTCCGGAGTAATTCACGAGGGCTGTCATCGACACAACACGGTTAGGAAGAAAAGCATGTTGATGCCTAACAGTAACAAGGCCGCCCCGAGGAGTATCATGAGCATACGGGAACGCGGAGTGGTTATTAGACTCTTCTTCCTACTTAGAATAATAAGTGCCAGGCCTGGAATCGCGAGCCCCAAGCTAATAACAGTTCGATAGGGTTCGAATGTCGAGCCAACGCAAAGAAGAAACATATCCTGCAAATAAAACGGTCGCATCGAAGTCCCTGATTTAACTACTCAAGATAGAGCCGCCGAACGGTTGAGTTGACGCGGCGGCGCGCCGGTCGTCAACGTCGATTCAAACAGAACACTTCAGAAGAACGCAATCGCCGCTCGCGTCCAACGATTTGTTCGGCGGCAGCGATTAGATGAGCTTGTCGTAATCGGCATGCGAGCCAATCCAAAACCAGACGATTGAATCTGGTGCATCCATTCCTAGTGCCCGATAGTGGGCCCCAACTCGCACCGACCAGACTCGCTCGATGCGTTTGAGGTGGAGTGATGGATGATAAGGGTTGGCTTTGAGCAATTCGAAATTCTTGTCAGCAAGTTTACGCACAGCTTCCGGGAGTTCACGATATTGACGCCAGAATCGAGGTGACGCCTGGTGTTTCACAGCGATTCGCAGTGGCCAGAATCAAGATCCCCCTTGGCTTCATCAAGTAACGAATCGAGACGACCACCCCGCACATCCTGTTCGATCTGATTATCCCAAAGTTGTGCGTGAAACTCTTCAAACCACGCCGCCAGTTCAGCAACCTGCTCACGTGGCAGTTGAGTAATCACGCTTTCGATTTCTTGTACGTCCATGATTCGCAGTCTACCGCAGCGTTATCATTAGCATCAACCTGCCGCCGAACGTTTGAGTTGACGCGGCGGC
>JANMVC010000057.1:0-2272 GCA_031392315.1 Pyrinomonadaceae bacterium
CCTTGCCATCGCCAATGCGCATGGAGTCAGCACGCTTATGAAGCCGTTTGACAAATTCATCGGCTATGTCGTTAACCACGATCGCGCGGCTCGTCGCCGTGCAGCGTTGACCGGATGACCCAAAGGCGCCCTGCGCCACCGACTCAACCGTCAGATCAAGATCGGCGTCCTCCAAAATCACCACCGGATTCTTGCCGCCCATCTCGCATTGCACCTTGGCGCCGCGCCGCGAGACTTCTTCATAAAGCCGTATTCCCACTTCATTCGATCCGGTAAACGAAACCGCCTTCACCGCCGGATGATTGATAATTTCGTCACCAGCTTCCGAGCCTGAGCCTAACACCAAATTCAACACGCCGGGCGGAATTCCGGCCTCGGCGAATATTTCAACAATGCGCACCGCCGTTGCCGGAGTAAGTGTTGCTGGTTTGAAGACGACTGTATTGCCGGCGACGAGCGCGGGCGCAATCTTCCACACCGGAATGGCCACGGGAAAATTCCAGGGCGTGACGCAGGCCACAACTCCCAGCGGCTGCTTGATGGTGTAGGCAAAGTTTGAAGGCAGCTCCGACTGAATTGTCTCGCCATTCATCCGCCGCGACTCGCCCGCGCAAAACTCAGCGACGTTGATCGAGCGTTGGAGTTCGCCGCGTGACTCTGAAATTGTCTTTCCTTCTTCGTGGGTGAGGATTTGGGCCAACTCTTCTTTGTGCTCTTCCAGCAATCGGGCAGCGCGGGCCACGATTTTGCCGCGCGCAGGCGCCGGCGTAGCACGCCAGGCAGGAAACGCTGCGGCGGCAGACTCAACGGCGCGCTTTGCTTCCGCGCGCGAAGCCTGCTTGACCGTGCCGATAACGTCGTCAGTGTTTGCGGGGTTGATATTTGAAACCGTGCGCGACGAGGTTGATTCAACCCATTCGCCGCCGATGAAATTTCGATAAGTATCCATAAAGTGTTTGCTGGTATTCAGAAGACCGAAGTTAGAGCTGGTTAGGCAGGAATATACCACAATCCTAAAGTGGCACGGGCGTCCCGCCCGTGAATCACGCGCAAGATGCGCGTGCCACCGCGCGCTCGCGCGAGCAGATTGTTCAAAGTTACAATCACTGAAAAGATGAAACAGGAATCCATTGACCCAGCACCGCAATCCGCCCCGGTGAATATCGCAACCTTGCTGTCAGCGCGAGTCAGCGCAGCGCCGGAAAAGCCTTTTCTGTTTTCCGAGTCCGACGGCCGCATTTTTACCTATGCTGAATTTGCTCAAGCCGTAAGCAGGGCCGCTCGCCTGTTGGATGCCGAAGGCATCGGCAAATGCGACGCGGTCAGCCTGCTGATGCCAAACAGCGCGGAGTACATCATTGCCTACTTCGCCTGTTGGAAACTCGGCGCGGTGGCGGGGCCCGTGAATTCATTGCTGAAAGCGGAGGAAGTTGCTTTTGTAATCTCAGATTCGGAAGCAAAGGCGGTCATGGTGCATTCGGAGTTTTTGCCGATGATTCAGGGCATCCGGGAGCAGTTGCCAAGTTTGCGAGCTGTCATTGAGTTTGACGATGAAGCGGCAGCTACAGAGGGGCTTGCTGAAGGGCTTGGCGCAGAGAGTTCGACAAACTTAAGTTTGTCGGACATTAAAAGTGACGACGATGCGATTATCATTTACACCTCAGGCACCACCGGCAAACCGAAAGGCTGTCTGCTCACGCACGGAAATCTGATCGCGAACGCCCGGCAGATTAGCGAATGGCTCGGCTTCACCGAGGCTGATCGGTTGTTGAGCATCATGCCTTTGTTTCACATGAATGCGGTTTCGGTTACCACAATGTCAGCGCTCTATGCCAGTGGTTCAACCGTGGTTAGTCCAAAGTTTTCCGCGTCGCGCTTCTGGCAAACTATCTCCGAATACCAAATCACATCATTCGGTTCCGTGGCAACGATGCTGTCGATGTTGTTGACCAAATATCCCGACGGCGTCCCCGCAGGCTTGCAGACCGATCAACTGCGCTTTGCGATGTGCGGCTCCGCGCCGGTACCGGCGGAAGTGATGCAGCGCTTCGAAGCCACTTTCAACTGCCTGGTGATTGAAGGCTATGGATTATCGGAATCAACCTGCCGCTCCACGTTCAATCCACCGGATACCCGCCGCCGTCCCGGGTCATGCGGCATCCCGATCGGCAACGAAATGAAAGTCGTTGACGAAGAGGACAGGGAAGTGGTCGCTGGCGAACTCGGGGAGATTGTCCTGCGAGGCGAAAACATTTTGAAGGGGTACTACAAG
>JANMVC010000103.1:0-6265 GCA_031392315.1 Pyrinomonadaceae bacterium
TGAAGCGCAGGAAGGCGTGGCCTTTACCGTCGCTGAACAGATGCGCGATTTCCTGTTGACCGGAGCTCTGCGTGGCGCGGTAAACGTGCCGGCGCTGGGCGCTAAGGAGCTCCATGCGTTGCAGCCTTACATCGAGTTAGCTGCCAGCCTCGGACGGTTCCAGGCCCAGTTAATCGATGGCGCGGTGAGGGAAGTCAAGATTGACTACGCAGGCGAAACCGTAGAATTAAACGCGGCGCCGATTACCCGGGCCTTTCTGTCCGGGTTGCTGCGCGATGTGAGTGCGCGAGTCAACGCGGTCAACGCTTTCCTGATTGCCGAGGAACGTGGGATTACTGTGACCACCAGCTACGTGCGCTCGGCAGGCGACTCCGTTCCGGCGATTCGCACGCGAGTTGTGGGTAGTTTAGGCCAGCAGTCTCTCGCCGGAACGATTTTCGGTTTCGGAGAGCAGAAGCGCGAAGGCCGGATTACCGAGATTGATGGCTTCCATGTTGAGGCGATTCCGCAGGGACACATGCTGGTTATGCGCAACCGCGATGTGCCGGGCGTGATCGGCCGCGTCGGCACAATCCTCGGCGATGGTGGCGTTAACATCAGCCGTTTTCATCTTGGTCGTCGCGAGCGGGGCGGCGAAGCGATGGCGGTGATTGAAATGGACGCGCCCTTGGCGCAAGCTACGCTAATAGAACTGCGCGCGTTCGAGCCGGTAGTTTCGGCCCGTGAGATCGAGCTGTAGGGATGTCAACAAACCTCAACCCAACAGATAACCCCAGGGCAATTCCTTTGGTTGCACCCGACGCGCAGCCCGGCCCGAAGGTCCCGTCGCGGTCGCGCATTGACTCAATCGATCTCCTGCGCGGCATCGTCATGGTCATAATGATGCTGGACCATACGCGCGACTTTATTCATCGCGATGTGCTCCTGGGTTTTGATCCAACCGATTTGTCCAGGACGAATGTCGTGCTTTTCTTTACGCGCTGGATCACGCACTACTGTGCTCCCGTATTTGTTTTTCTCGCCGGCACCAGCGCGTATCTACAGTTTGCGCGCGGCAAGAGCCGACGTGAGTTAGCGCGGTTCCTGTTTACCCGTGGGCTGTGGCTGGTCGTGTTGGAACTGACGGTGATCCGGGTGGCTGTGACCTTCAACTTTGACTACAGCTTTTTGGGCGGGCTGCAGGTGATTTGGGCGCTGGGTGTTTCGATGATTGCGTTGGCGGCGTTGATCTATTTACCTCTCCGGTTGGTGGGCGTTTTCGGCGTCGTAATGATCGCGCTTCACAACCTACTCGATGGGTTCAAGGTTCAGAGTTGGCAGGGACCGGAGAGCCCCGTGCCGAGTGTGGGAGCCAAACTCTGGATTCTGCTGCACCAGGGGTTTGAGGCATTTCCCGTGTTGTGGTTTTTCCCCAGCCCGGTAGTGTTCGTGGTCTACCCATTAATTCCGTGGATTGGAGTGATGGCGGCCGGTTACGCCTTTGGCGCTGTCTACCAATGGGACGCCCAGCGGCGACGTCGACTGTTGTTGGTGGGGGGAAGCTTCGCGACGGCGCTGTTTGTCGTTCTAAGGTTGGTAAACATCTACGGCGATCCCGCGCGTTGGGCTAGTCAAAAGAGCGCTGCCTTTACGCTGCTGTCATTTCTTAACACGACGAAATATCCGCCATCCCTGCTGTTTCTCTTAATGACACTGGGGCCGGCGTTGCTTCTCCTGGCCTGGTTTGAATCGGGCACCAGCGCAGTGGCCGCCAATGCGGACAGAATGCCAGCGGTCCCTGGGGGTCGGTCCGTATTGAGCCAGTTGCGCGGCGCGCTAGTCACTTTTGGACGCGTTCCGCTCTTCTTCTACGTCTTGCAATGGGTGACGGCCCACCTCATCTCAGTTGTGCTGCATTACGTTGCGGGCAAGCCAGTTCGCTGGATGTTCGACAGCAACGTTTTTATCACCGGCCCGCCGCCCGGAGTTGGGTTTAGTTTGACGGTCGTGTATGCCTGCTGGATTGTGGGCATACTGTTGTTGTATCCGCTCTGCAAATGGTTTGCCGGCGTGAAGGCGCGGCGGCGTGATTGGTGGTTATCGTATTTATGAGGAGGGCCGGGCCACCCGCTAACGCAGGTGGTTCTGACAATGCCAGGCTGCATAACAACATGAATCGTTTTCGCGTATCGATCATAATTGTCCTTTTCGTGCTCGCCTCTTTCGCAGCGGATGCGCAAAGGACAAATTCATCGCCGGGCCAACCGGCCAAACGCAATGAGTTGTTGCGCACCGACCTCAACTGGATCTTCGGTAGCAAACAGCAACGCGGCTGGTATCTCTACGCTCCTTTAATCAATCGCTTGATCGACACGAAGCACGAGCCTAACTCAAAAGGCTTTGCCGCGGCCGTGGCGAGATGGCAGAAAAGATTCGGCCTTGCGCCCAGCGGCGAGTTGGATGACGAGACGCTTTACAAAATGATTGCTGAGTGGCAGGGAAGGCGAATCAAGGATCGTACGCCGGCTCAACCAAGCCAACTCCTCACGGCGCCAATTCGCGACTTTTACGATCCCACGCGCGCCGAGGAACTTCGGTCAGTGGAGCGCGACACCTACTTCGCTTACAAACGCATGGTTGCGGCGGCTCTGGCCGATCGTTCGCTGGGTCTGGGCCGTAATCCGAAAGGAGCCAAGGGTGAACTCGCGCCGGGAGAAAAGTTTCTGAAGATCATTTCGGCTTTTCGGTCGCGTGAATATCAGGAAAAATTGCGGCGTGAGTCACCCAATTCAGGAACTGCCGGCCTCGCGGTGAATAGTCCACACTTCACCGGGCGCGCGCTCGATCTTTACGTCGGCGGGGACCCAGTCGATACCCGAGACTCAAACCGCGCGGTGCAGGTACAGACGCGCGTTTATCTATGGCTCGTTCGCAACGCGGAGCGGTTTGGGTTCCGACCCTATTTCTACGAGCCGTGGCACTGGGAATACGTTCGGTAAGGCCGATGTGCAAAATCCTAAACTAACCCACTGCCTAAAACGAACCTGTGCGGTTTAGCCAGCGACTACTCTGCCTACCAGATCGTACTCCTGAGCTGAACTGATTTCGACTAACACCATCTGACCTTCGACCGGTACAAAACCCACCGGCACGTCGTTGATGAGCACGCAGCCATCGATGTCTGGCGCTTGAGTTTCCATACGCCCTTGCCACAGCAGCTCGCTCTCGCTCGATTCACCTTCGAACATAACTCTGAACTGCCGGCCAACCATGGCTCGGTGCTTTCGTTTGGCAATCTTTGCCTGTTCTTTCATCAAGCGCGTGCGGCGCTGTTTCGCAATTTTCGGATCGACTTTGTTTGGCAGTTCATAGGCGGGCGTCCCTTCTTCGTCGGAATAAGTGAAGACACCCACCCGGTCGAATTCGACATTTTTGATGAACGTCAGCAACTCTTCAAAGTCCGCATCGGTTTCACCTGGGAATCCCGTGATGAATGTGGTCCGCACCGCAATCCCGGGCACGCGTTCACGCACGCGCTTGATCAGTCTCTCCAATGAAGCGCGATTGCCACCGCGCTTCATCAGTTTCAAAACATTCTGCGACGCGTGCTGCAAAGGCATATCGAGATACTTGACGGCCTTCGGCTCTTCGGCCAGCACGTCAAGAAACGCATCGCTGATGTGCGTGGGGTAGGTGTACATCACGCGCACCCACTCAATGCCCTCGGTGTGCGACAGCTCCCGCAGCAAATGCGCCAGCGCGTCAGCCTTTCCCAAGTCCTCACCGTAACGCGAAGAATCCTGGGCGACCAAAATCAGTTCCTTGATTCCCTCTTCAGCCAGCTGGTGAGCTTCGGCGATGATCGACCCGAACCGGCGGCTGCGAAAATGGCCACGCATTTGCGGAATGAAACAAAACGCGCAAGGCCGATCGCAACCTTCGGCAATCTTAATGAAAGCATAGTGGCCGGGCGTGGCCAGCACGCGCGGCGTCGATTCATCGTAGAGATAGGTCGCGCTTTGGTTGCCGAGTGAAACGACGGGGAGTGAGCGTGTATCGGTTTTCGGGTCGCAAACGGCGAGGATGTCGCTGATCTGGCTGGTGCCGATGAAGGCATCAACTTCCGGAATCGAGGCCTTCAACTCGTCTCGGTAACGCTCCACCAGGCAGCCGGCGACAACTACTCGCGTCGCCTTGCCATTTTCCTTCCAACGCGTCGCCTCGAGAATCGTGTCAATCGACTCCTGTTTTGCCGAGTCGATAAAGCCGCAAGTATTTACGACGACAGTGTCGGCCTCGCTGGCGTCAGCGGTCAGCTCATAGCCGTTCGCGCGTAACTGGCCCATCATCACCTCGCTATCGACGAGGTTCTTAGGACAGCCCAAACTGATAAATCCAACTTTTTTCATATCTGTAAATCCAAGCGGAAGCCCGCGCGTCAGCAAGGGCGTCCAAGACATTCAACCTCAACTCGCTGCGCCCGCCCTTACGGTCGGGCTTCTTCCTGGCTTTCGAGGTGTTCCAGGGTTCTCTCAATCTCGCGCAGTTCCGCGGTCGAAAGTTGCTGACCTCCAAACCTTACGCGATTGTAGGCGCGGGTAATAGCCAAGGCGGGATCGAGCGCAAGCTCGCTGGCAAATTCCAGTGGCGTCAAATGCGCCTCTCGCTCCGCGCCCTGCATCGCGAGCAACTTGGTTAGGCGTTCGTAAAAAAGCACGGGCGACCGTGGCGGAATTTCCTGCCCCGGTCGGATGGAAAAGCCCCGTCGCCAACCGAAGCGCCTAACGCGTCGCGCCGCGAAGATAAGCAGGAACGCTCCCGCCGAAGTCAGTCCAATGAAATACAGCGCTCCCGATGCTGAAGCAAACGTGGCGCGCAAGGAGAAGAGGAACTGGCCCAGGCTGCGGCGAAAATCATAGAGATTACTCTGCAGCGACGCGGCCAAAGACCGTTGCTCCTGCTTGTCGTAGCCAACGACATACTGAAACCAAATCAACTCAAACGCTTCAGCATACTTTCCCAATTGTGCCACCAGGCCGGTTCGCACCGGCACTTCCCGGCCGGCCGAAGGTGTCGGATCAAACGTGACCCACGCACCACTCTCTGGAAAATAAACTTCAACCCATGAATGCGCATCGCTTTGCCTGACAGTGTATGCCCCGGAGGCATCGTTAAATTCACCCGGCAGGAAGCCATTGACGACGCGCGCGGGAATGTTGCGCGTCCTCAGCATGACAGCCATCGCAGTAGCAAAATACTCGCAGTGCCCCGCTTTGACGTTAAAGAGAAAATCCGCCAAAGGATCGGGCCCGCCGGCCGTCATCTGCAAGCTGTAACCATATTCCTGCTGGAAGTGTGCTTCGATTGCCTTGGCCAGATCGTAGCGATTGCTGGCGTGCGCGTTCACTATGATCGCGTTTGCGAGCGCGCCTATTCTCGGGTCGGTCGCGTTCGGCAGGTCAACATAGCGACCAAATGTTAAGGGGTCGCGTTGCGAGTCGGCGCGGAGCAGGCGCACATCGGGTTGCGTCATGTCCGACAGTGCCGTGTACATCGTGCGTCCAGATTGGCGACGGGCCACCTGCACGGAACCTTCGTCGTCAACCCGCAGTTTCGCAAAGTCTCCCTGAATCGCGACGGGGCGGGACGCAGCGAAGAGTGCGGGCGAATCAATCGGCTCCAGAAAAACTGTCTGGCTGGTCAGACGATTCAGAGCTACGGTTGTGCCGAGCCTGAAGAAACCGGGACCGTCGAATACTTTTTCGCTGCGTCGGACTGCCGCGGATTTTTTCCAACCGCGTCCGGTAAACTCATCCAGGGCCACGCCGCGCCATCTGATATCGAGATTCGGTGTCGGGTCTTCAATCCGGACGTGCATCACCACCGCATCGTCTCGCTTGAGGTTGCCAATTTCTCCCAGCATCACACTTTCGGAGAACCCGGTAAAATTCGATAACGCCGCGCCGGAGCGACTAAACGCTGCCCCACTGGAGCGCGGCGCCACCAGGAACAGAGGCAGCGCCAAAACAAAGATGAGCAGAAACAGGAACACTGCCACGAAAGGAAGCCGGCCAGTCTCGACGTTGACCCTCCCGCCCTTGCGTTCCTGGCTCGCAGCGTTTCTGAAGATCCTTGAATCCGGCGGCACCAGGAGATGTGTCTCAGCCAGCGGTATCGCCCGCCGGGATTTTTGAATTTCAAAAGAAATGATTGTGGAGAGCCCGCAGAGGAGATAAAGAGTTAGCGTCCCGAGGAACACTGGGCTAAAGCTCAACCCCGCGGCCAG
>JANMVC010000148.1:0-3497 GCA_031392315.1 Pyrinomonadaceae bacterium
TCCCCCTGCTCGACATCATCAGCGAACGCATGGACGATCTCGAAGATTCAATCTTCGGGGAATGGCGCGCCGAGGTTATTGAGGACATATTTTCCATCAAGAAAAAGCTGCTTTACCTGCGTCGCAGTATTACCCCGCTGCGCGACGTTTTCAATACAATGCTTAGGCGCGAGCAGCCAATTTTTCCACGCGAAACGCACGTCTATTTTCAGGACGTGTTTGATCATCTCATTCGCGTCGCCGACACGATCGATAGTCTCCGCGATATGCTCAGTTCCACTATGGATGCCTATCTTTCCGTTTCCGGCAATCGCATGAACAAGATCATGAAACGGCTCACGTCGATCTCGACGATCCTGATGTCGGTAACTCTGATCGCCGGAATCTACGGGATGAACTTCGACTTCATGCCCGAGCTGAAATGGCGCTTCGGTTACATTTTCGCGCTCGGCTCCATGGTCGGAGTGGGGCTGTCACTTTATGTTTATTTAAAGAAGGCGAAATGGATTTAAAGAAAACGCTGCACATCCGCTCCAGAAAACATAAGAAGGGCGACACTGCGCGACTCGCGGCCCAGCTCGCCCCGCTTGAGGAACAGGATCGGCATGCCGCCATACATCAGCTGGCGGGCGAACAAGCACCGGATAATTCTCGAGTAGATCCGCTATTCGGCGCGATTGTTGTCGACAACGACGATCTGCACGTACCGAAGGGTATTATGGAGGGAAGCGACGGGAGAACGTTTCTGGGAATGGAACCCGTGGTGCTCGTAATCCTCGGCGTCATGTTGCTCTTCATCGCCTTCATCGCCTGGCAAATCACGCTAATGCCGGTGGAATAACTACCACCAGCTTTTTGTCGAATCCACGCAGGCAATTCAATCAGGCAGTTTAGAGTGCAACCCTTAGTTTGCCTCCTGAGCCCGACCGGTGTTGCGGCATCTGACAGAATGCAAGCAAAAGCTGTCTCATCTCAAAGAGCCGGTACTTATTCATCAACAATCAACCTGGCGTTGAGCTTTGCGCACATTGGACTTTGCGTATGGGACTAGTCTGCCAGCCACCTGCCGACCGCAGAGTCTGTGACGACGATGGTTTGCGAACGCTCCGGACCGGTTGAAACTAATCCAATCTCCACACCGATCTTCGCGGAAAGGAATTCAACATAGCGGCGCGCGTTGGCGGGCAGGGCGCTCATCTCGGTCGTGCCCACCGTGGACGTCTGCCATCCCGGCAGGGTTTCGTAGACAGGTTCGATGCGCCGCAGATCCTGAGAAACGGCGGGCAGCGATTCACACATGCGTCCATCGAGTTTGTAGCCCACGCAAACCTTGATTTGTTCGAGCGCGTCAAGCACATCAAGCTTCGTCAGCGCGACGGAAGAGAACCCGTTGATCTCGGCGGCATAACGCGTGGCAAAAGCGTCGAACCAACCACAGCGGCGCGGACGTCCTGTCGATGCGCCATACTCCCGCCCACGTTCACGAATCAACTGCCCCATCTCGGCTTCGCCTTCCAGCATCTCGGTCGGGAAGGGGCCCTCGCCCACGCGCGTCGTGTAGGTCCGCACAATTCCCAGCACGCCAGTCAAACGATTCGGCGCCAGACCGGTGCCGATGATTGCTCCGCCGGCGACAGTGTTTGATGAAGTTACGAACGGGTAGGTGCCGTGATCGACGTCCAACAACGTCGCCTGAGCGCCTTCCAACAGAATTGATTTACCTTCGCTGGCAGCAACGTTTAGGTAGTGGGTCGTGTCGCCGATAAAAGCGCCGAGACGTTCGGTCAGTTGCGACATCTCCTTGAAAATTTCGTCGGCGTCCAGGGGCTCGCCACCGTAAGCCTGAATGATTCTGTTCGCGTCTTCGAGGTTTCTTTCGATGCGGGAGCGCAAAACTTCGGGCACGAGCGCGTCAGCGGTGCGGATGCCGCGACGGCCGGCTTTGTCTTCATAAGCCGGACCGATGCCGCGCAGTGTGGTTCCCACCTTTTCGTTACCCAGTCGCTCCTCGCTCGTGTGATCCAGGGCGCGGTGATAGGGAAGGATCAGATGAGCACGCGAACTGATCTTCACGCGCTCCGGTGAGACCTCGATGCCTTGTTCAGTTAACCGGTCCGCCTCGACAAAAAACGCCTTCGGATCGATGACCATCCCGTTGCCCAACACGCAGGTCTTACCGCGGTGGACAATTCCCGATGGCAGCAGATGCAGGACAAACGACTGCTCGCCAACCTGCACCGAGTGGCCGGCGTTGTGTCCGCCCTGGTAGCGGGCGACGATGTCGAAATGTTCGGCCAGCAGGTCGACGATCTTGCCTTTGCCTTCGTCGCCCCACTGCGCGCCTATGACTACGATAATTTTGGACATGGAGAAACAGATGTCAGATGGTCAGATTTCAGAAGTCAGAAAATTGATGGCAACACACTAATGGCGCGGACTATTCGAGGATCAACTCGGCGTCCGCGCCACAAAACGGTGACTCAGTTAGGCCGAGGCGGCGCCGGCAACGTGCTTTTCAATCATGCGCGAGATGGCTTCCTTGGACGTGGCGCCCACCACGCGTTCCTCTTCCGCGCCGCCCTTGAAGAGAATCAGCGTGGGGATTCCCTTTATGCCGTAGCGTTGGGAGAACCCCGGATTTTCGTCGACGTTCACCTTAACCACGCGGGCATTGGCGGCAAACTTTTCGGCCACTGCCGCGACGGTTGGTTCCAGCATCCGGCAGGGAGCGCACCATGCCGCCCAAAAGTCGACCAGCACCGGCCGATCTGCCTGCAATACATCTTTTTCAAAACTGCTGTCACTAACTTCAGTTACGTGTTCGCTCATTGGGTTCTCCTTTGCGGCCAATAGCCACGGCTAACGCCATGACTCGTGAAGTCCCTGCATTGTCGTCAAAGGGCGATTATTTCTTCGTAAAGCTTGATGTAGTTTTGCGCAACGGCCTCCCAGGAATTATCCATGGCCATTCCGTTCAACTGAATCTTTCGCCAAGCGTCAGGATGGTTATAAAAGTAAAGCGCTTCCCGGATTTTATCAAGCATGGCCCCAGCATGATACTCGCGAAACTTAAAACCAGTGCCTGTTCCTTGCGAGGCATCAAAATCTGAAACCGTATCGTCGAGACCGCCAGTAGCGCGGACGATCGGCACAGTGGCGTAACGCATACTGTACATCTGATTTAGTCCACAAGGCTCGTAGTTTGACGGCATCAGAAACATGTCCGCCCCAGCCTCGATTTGATGGGCGAGGGGTTCGCCCGCGTAACCCTTGTAAATGCCGACGCGATGCGGCGCGCTGTCGTGCCAGCGTTGCAGAAAGTCTTCATACTCTTTTGCCCCGGCGCCGAGCGCGATGAAAAACGCGCCGGTTTGAAGAATCTCCCCAGCCGCCTGGCGGATCAGGTCGTAACCCTTCTGCGCGACCAGACGCGAAATGATTGCGATGATGGGTCGCTCTTTCTCTTGAGGCAGACCGAAGCGTCGGAGCAAGTCGAG
>JANMVC010000227.1:0-8307 GCA_031392315.1 Pyrinomonadaceae bacterium
GGCCCAGGATGTCAGTCGGCGTCCGCACCTGGAAATCATCAACCAGGTAATAACTCGGCACCAGATTGGTATGCCAATATTCGATGATGTCCCCTGAGTTACCTCGGAAGAACAATGGTTCGGGCGGGCGCTTCCCTGAGAGCGTTTCTTCAGCATCATTCCACAGCGTCAGCATGCGTTGCTGCGGATAGTGCCAACCCAGCGCCTTCTTATTAAGCGTGACGTCCATTTGAATGGCCGCTGCCTTGTAGACGCGCTTTTCCTGGACCTTGGTGATTGGGTTGTAGTTGATCGGGTTACCGTTATCGTCCACCGCCGGATCAGCGAAAGGAGCGCCAGCCTGAGGGCCGAGCGGCAAGCCGTTAAGCACGAAGCCCGTGGGTGGTGTGTTGAGCGTGCTCTGCGGCTGCGTGCTGTTTGACGAAGGACAACTTCCAGCTGTGCCATCCGGGAAGAAACTCGGCTGACATCTCCTGCTGAAGAATTGCATCGCCACTTTTTCGACGTGAGTTCCATCTTCGGGAAGTTTGATCGCATCAACTTTTTCGAGGTCCTTACTCCAGTCGAACTTCGTATGCGCCTCGTAAGAAACTTCGCCGCCGGTTGTGGTTATTACGTGGCGCGGCAGGCCGCCATCCATGAGACCGCCATTAACGGTGTCCGGCGCGAAGTCGAGTGGCGGATGGGGCGCGCGGGCACCGGCAATGCCGGGAATAAAGAATGGGTAACCGGGGTTCTCGGTGACATTCTTGCCTGCAGGGTCACGGTTCGCGGGAGTTCCGTAAACTACTTGGCCCTGATCAATGAAAACCGATGAGTTGGCGAGCCCGGCACCGGGTATCGGCGCCATCGGAATCGTTGGCAGTGGTACGAGTGCTGGTATCGGCGTACCGGCCTGGATTTCGCCGTCAGGCAAGGCACGAGCGCCTAGCACCGGAATTCCCGCATTAAGCTCTGTGCCGCTTTCAAACACATCGTGCGTGCGCCACATGGCCCACATGCCCGAAGCGAAGTGGGGATAGAAGTGGCAATGGAAGATCGAGTCGCCCACGACTTTGTTGCGATTGCCGCTGCCGTTGTAGGTCATCTCCAGCGTGTAGCTCGCGCCAGGGCTGATCATCTGGCTGTCGAGATACGATCCTTCGTCGCTGTTGGGCGACTGCAACCACTGGTGCGCATGCTGATGATGAACGTGGCTTACGCCAGTTCCGCCATGAAGGATCCTAAACTTGAGATGGTCGTTGATGTAGCTGTGATAGACGTTTGACGGATCGTCAGGGTAGTAGGCTCGTGCCGCCTTGATGAGTCCGCCTAACGTGTAGGGCTGACCCGTTGAGTAATTGCCGTTGGCGTTTGCGCCTGCGTTTGCCTGAAGCACAACTTGCGTATCACTGGTAATCGTCTTCACGGTACCGCGGACAATGCTGGGACTGGTCAGCAAAACCAGTGGATCCCCAACTGCCAGTTCGGTCTTGAATTTCGTTCCGCTTCCCGTAACATTCGCGCTGCCATTTGCAAACGTCACGCTACCGGTAAGGGCACCTCCACCCGGTTGTCTTCCGTTTGCGCAGTTCGGATTCGGCGCCGTAGTTGACGTCCCCTCGAAGTCGGCAGTCTTACACGGCGGCGGAGCGGGCGGCTGCGGCGTGAGCGGCGGCGTAGCGGGATTTGGCGGAGGCGGCTGTTGCAGACTGAAGTTCGCCGGTCGATCAACCAGCATTGCGGGATCACCCACGGACCATGCGCTCAGAAAAAATTCTTCAAACTTGCAGTCAACGCAGGAACCCATTGGACCAACGCCGATGCGGTTCGCGTAAACTTCGGCGGCAATTCCGCCGGTTCCGTAGTTAATCGCGAAGGCATCCTTGCCCGCCGACAAAGTAGTTTTCATCGTCGCGTCATAGAAAATGGGAAAGGCCTGTGCCGTGACCGCGTCCAAAACTTCGTGATAGATGATGGTCACTTCGCGATAAGGCTGTTTCCGATCGGGCGACGCGGGATTCGCGCAGAAGAGTGGGTCGCCTTTGCCGTTCGTTGGTCCCAAAGAGGGATCGCCTTCGGCGTTGCAGGGAGGCTCGGGCTGGTCGGGCCCAGTTGTGCCGTGGAAGCGTCCGCCTTCTTTCCCAGTGATGATGGCGGTCAAATCGCTGTGCACGATCTGCCCCTTGCCATTGACCATCTTAAGCATGTTGAGAATGGGGACATCGGTGCCAGGATAGGTGGCCTCGTAATTAATGATCGGATGCTTGTCCGCTGTCATCCGCGGGCGTCCGCTACCATCTTTCTGAGTGGCCAGGTTCATGTCTTCGCGTGTGACCTGGCTGCGATACCACTTCGCATCCCTGGGCTGCACATTAAGCGCGCCGAACAATCCGCGCTGAAGCTGGAGCCCCTGGGAGGAAGTGTCGCCCATGCTGTAAAGCAGAAAAGTCCCCTCTTCTTTGGCGTAGACTTTGTAAACTTTTTTTGGTGACGTCGGACTCGGCGCGACGGGTGCGTCCACGAGGCTCGACGCGTTTTTCCCGACAAACGAACCATCATTATCGCTACTCGAAAACCATTGCATTCCTTGTATGTGCAACGAGATTTCGGTCGTGGAGGTCGCAGCGCCCGCGACGCTGGTCTTCTCAAAACTGGTGGTTGGGATCGCGTTTTCCAGAGTGACTGTGAGGCAGTCTCCGACGTTGGCGCGCAGCACCAATGGACGTGGTCGTTTCTCGTCTTTCAGCCTGGTCTTCGATCCCGCACCCAGGGTGTCAGTCTTAAGCGCAAACACCAGCCCGTCTGGAACTGACGCGCCGAGACGGTTCAGCATGATCGGGTGCGGCAGTGCTACGACATCCGCGCTAATTTCACGACAGGTAGGTGGCGCTGGCGGTTGGGTGCTGGGCTGATCGGTCTTTGTGCGGTTTGGATCGACGGGCACACCAGCATTCGCCGTTTCTGCAGGCACGACCGCAGTTGCTGGCGTCTCCAACTCAGCCGTGGCAACCGCAGGTTCCGCGTTGACGGTCTGCGCCGCGTTGGCTGCCGGCTTTTTGTCAGCTGCGCTAACGGGGCCTTGAGCTCTCGCCAGTCCAGCCGCGGTAATTACGAGTGCCGAAAGAACGAGAAAACGGAAGGAGACCAAAGGCAGAGGTTTACGAGACATTTTCACTTCTCCTTATGGCTTTGCCGAATAGGCGTGCATGAGCTTTTGAGAAAAAACGGTTCTTGCCTTGGCAAAAATCCAAGATCAAATCAAATTACAGCTGTTCAAAGGAAAAACCAGCCGCGTGAGAAAGATGCAATAAGCGCCCTAAATGAAGTTGTTGACAGGCGCAGGTTAATTCTCCTAACCTGCGTTGTCAAGCAAAATTCCTTGCAAGTACTCGTCGGCTAGTTTGGCGCCGGCTCATGGGCTCTACCTCAGCGGGGAACAGCATTGTCAGCTCCGGTTACAGTAATGAAGTTTGGCGGTACGTCGCTCGCTGACGGCGCAGGATTCGTGCGTGTTGCCGAGCTGCTGCGGTCGCACGGGATGGTGGGCGGAGCCGCGCCGGTCGCCGTAGTTTCTGCCATGAGCGGTGTTACGGACGCGCTGATGAACAGTTTTCGCATGGCCGACGATTTTGGAGTTGAACGGGCGGCGCTATCTCTTGAGCAGCATCTTGAACGCCACCTGGAAGTCGCCGTTGCGCTGGGACCGACGGCAGCGTCGAGGATGCGAGTCCTCATCGACTGTGCCAGCAAAGAAATCGTTGGCCAGTTGGGAAGCGCCAGAACTAAGACAGCAGCATCGGTGGACATGGCCAGCCGAGATGCGATTATTTCCATGGGCGAGATCCTCGCGGCCGAACTTCTAACTCTGGTTCTAATTGAGTCAGGATTCCCAGCTTCATATGTCGACGCGCGACGCTGTATCAAGACGAATGACGACCACGGAAATGCGAGGGCACTAACTCGAGTGACTGGGCTTTGTACGCGCGCCGAACTGCAACCGCTGCTCGCTCAAAAGAAACTTCCCGTGCTCGGCGGTTTCATTGGTTCGACCAGCGATGGTGTGACCACAACGATGGGTCGCGGAAGTTCCAACCACACTGCCACGCTTGTGAGCGCAGCACTCGGCGCTCGCGAAACGCAAATTTGGACCGATGTAAACGGCGTGCATACCGCGGATCCCAGCCTGGTGCCTCTGGCGCGCACGATTCCCTGTCTTTCCTACGACGAGGCTGAACAGTTGGCCCGGCTCGGCGCGAAGGTGCTTCATGAAGGAATGTTTGAACCCGTCCGCGCGCGCCAAATTCCGATTCGGATTTGTAATTCTCGCGCGCCTGAGGCGCAAGGGACGCTAATCGGAGGAGGTCGCGTGTGCGGGCAAATGCCGTCCAAGAGAGCGGTCAAAGCCATTGCACACCGGAACCACTTAGTCAGGATCGACGTTAAGTCCACGCCCGCGGTGGTGGCCAACGGCCTCCAGCGATCAATCGGAGTAATTCTGGATCGCCACGGACTTCCGATGGAGATTGTCTCGCGTTCGGAGCAGTGTATTTCTTTGGCCTGCGACGAGAGCGTGCCGCTCGAAATGATCACCGCTGAGTTGCAGCGCTACGGTTCAGTAGAGACAAAGGCAAGACAGGCCATCGTTGGGTGTGTTGGCGACGGCCTGGATGGGTTGGCCAACCGCACCACCCTGATGACTGAGATATTGAAGGCGTTTGATTCGAAGTGGGAATGGCAACCGACTTCGGAATGCAATCTCGTGGCAGTTGTCGATGCGGGATCGGCGGACGCTTTAGTGACGCGTCTGCACGAGGAACTCTTCGAAAAATAGCTTGGCTTGGAGCGTTAGCCCTACCTCGCTTCGCGACCGGAACAAAGTGCCACGCTCACTTGCCGGCAGCTTCCGCAATCACCTTAATCAGATTTGACGGCGACGACAGACCGTAAGTCCTGGTCCAGTATCCCTTCGCTTCATTGCCAATCAGAACCATCGGAGTGTGATCCGTCTTGACTGCCACGGCAGTTCCCAGCGCCTGCAGGATTGAATCGATAGCCGCTTTATCACCCGTCACAAACGTCCACCCCGGCTCTGCTTTAAACTTGGCGGCGAATTCTCGCAGTCTCTCGGGTGTGTCTGTCGTGGGATCGACGCTGATGGAAATCAGTTGCGCCGGAAGTTTCTGCTCGATTAGCTGCTGCTGCACGCGACGAAAGGTGGCGGTGAGCGGCGGACAAATAGCGGTGCAGGTGGTGAAGATAAAGTTAATCGCCACTGTCTTGCCATCGATCAAATCGGTTCTGAACCGTAACCGTTTGCCATCTTGGTCCAGGACTTCAACATCAGGAATGAAAGTGATTGAGGCGCTCGACTCAGGAGTTGGCGTGGCTGGGGCCGGCGTGGCGGGAGGCGAATCCTTCATCAGCCGCAATCTCATGCCGCACTTCGGGCACATCCCTCTGGGGGTTGATTTAACCTCCGGGTGCATCGGGCAGGAGTAACGGTTAATTTTTCTGGTTCCCCTGGGTCTTTGTTTCTTCGGTGTTTGGGCATTCGTTAAGAAGACGTCTCCCGCGGCGCTGGGTGCAGCCATCAAGACCAGCAAAAAGATTGTGAGCGTTGCTTTGATTAGCACCTTATTTCCTCCCTGGGTCACCCGGGGCGTTACTTCATCCGTTCCAGACTAATCCATCCGCCGGCGGGCACAAACTTTTTCTCTTTCAAATCCAGCGTGATCAAATACGCCCCCAACGCGCCGACGCGACGATTTGGACCGTACGTAATCGGCGGCGTAAGTCCCGTTTGATATTCATATAGTCCCTCAAGCGCCTGGACAAACTTCTCCCTGGTCAACTCCTTCCCTGCCCGCTTCAAACTCTCGACCAGAATTTTCGCGGAACTGTAAGCCAAAATCTGTGTGGCTACATGAGTGCTGGGCAGCTTATGCCTGGCCGCGAAGGCGCGAAACTCATTTATGCCTGCGGCAGATTGGTCGGCCGGTGAAGTTGGGAAGGCCATGAACATTCGGCCGTCAAATCCCGGCGGCGCGTTAAATATATCTTTGGGAGAAGTCCCGCTCGGCAGAAAAACCAGGGGAAACCATGCCGACTTCTCTGCTTCCTTCAAGAATGCGACTACGTCGTCAGTGGCGCCCAGGAGAAACACAGCCTCGCGTTTAGCCTGCTTGATTTGCTTTGCGGTTTGCACGCCATCGAAACTTCCGGCGACGTACGCAATGGGTTCGACGGTCAGTCCCGCTAGTTTGCTTTGTCCCTGGATAGCTTCAACTACAATCTTGTTGTTTTCATTTTCAGGATAGACCACCGCCGCGCCGGCGCCTTTTATCCCCGGCTGCTTGACGGCAAATTCAACTGCAGCGCGAGACTGATCGTCGAGCCCCGAGAGAAGGTAGAAGACGCGCTGGTTCAAGGCGGTCCGGGGAAAGAGCGTAAACGGTCCCACCAGCGGCACCTCTTTCAACTTGGCAAACGGGAGCACTTCCTTCTCCGAGCCCGCGATGAAGGTGCCGGTCATGGCGAACACAGGTTCGGTGGTGAACGACCGTTCGAGGTTGGACAGCGTGACCGCCGGAGTCTCGCCAGTTTCGGCAACGGAGAGTTCCAGTCGCCGATTGTAAACGCCCCCGCCGGCGTTGACATCGGCGAAGTAAGCGGCGGTGACTGATCTGATTGCCTGGCCCAACCCAGCGAGGTTGCCCTGGGTGGGGACCAAAGTGCCGATTATGATCTTGCTTTCATGGATGCCGGGATCGATGTCGTTTCCGAGGCGGCCGAGGTAAACAATGAGGTCAGCCATGTCCTCGCGCGACATGGAATAGCGCGGCATGACCGGCAGCAACCTATTCCCTGCCGGATCCAATCCGCGCGTGAGCGCGAGATCGAGGCCACGGCTGGTGTAGGGCGGATGCTTTCTTCCGGAAGCATGCGTCACTCCGTAAGGCTTAGTCAGCGCTTCCCAGGTGATGTTCGACGGATTGACGCCGCCTTCAGGAGTGCCCTGACCCGCGAGTCCATGGCAGTTTGCGCAAGGCAAGGAACTACCAGGCACCTCGAGCGAACCATCACCGAGATAGGCGAGAATTGTCTTGCCGGAGGGGCTGGTGCCTTGAAAGTAAATCTGCTTGCCGCGCTGCTCGCTCGGCGTCAAAGAGCCTTGCGCGCTGGAAACTTCCCAATCAACGCAGGCCACAACGGTGAGGCAAACGACAACGAGGAACAGCACTCTACTTTTGAGACTACGCGGTTGCTTCATTATTGAGTCGACTTTGCGGGCGCTGGCTGGTCGTTGATCACGCTTTCCACCACCTTGACCAATTCGTCGCTCGAGGCGAGGCCGAAGGCTTTTTTCCAAAGCCCTGTGCGCTCGTTGCCGATGATGAAGATGTTCAGATGAGATTCTTTTTGCTCGACGAAGTGGCCGATCTTCTTGAGGGCAAAATCGACGTCCTGCTTGTTCCCCGTCAGGAAAAACCAGCCCGGGCGCGCGTGAAGTTTTTTTGCGTATGCTTTCAGGCTGGCAGGTGTGTCAACTGTGGGGTCGACGCTAATCGAAATGATGTGAACGCTTTTTCCCAGTCGATCTCCCAGCGCGGCCTGCACTTTTTCGAGGTTACGGTTCAATGGTAGACAAACGCCGGTGCAGGTACCGAAGAACGAGTTGATGATCACAACTTTGTCGCGGAGCAGGTCGTTGTAGAAGCGCATCTTTTCGCCGTCTTGATTCACCAGCACCACATCGGTGAAATAGGTCTCGGCGGCGCTACCTGTTTGCTTCGCCGGTGTCGTGGCGCCGGCATGCGTTTGCTGCGCTTCAACCGGCCCAAAGCCTCCGAGCAAAACGGTCAGCGCGGCGAGTGCCAATGCGATCCGCCCCTCAGCGCGGCATGATTTCAGATATCGTTCTTTCATAAGGCTCGGGTCCCTTCGGTGGGCTGGCTAGTCGTCTTGCGTCGCCGTCAGCGTCACTGATTGTATCTGGTTAAATTTAACGTTGAGCGATGGAGATTGAAAGAAAACATAGTATACACCCGGCTGCGGCGCCACGAAGCTCATCTCATAAACGCCGCCCCCCACCGGTCTCGACCACTCGCGCTGCTGCCAAATTCCGGGTGCCAGGAAGACCAGCACACCCATGTCAGTCAAGTCGGCCCTGGGTTGATTAGTCTTAGCGTCGGTCACGCGAAAACGAATCTTGTATTCTTTCCCGACTCGCAAGGCTGACTCAGCCGGCAGCATTTCAACCTTGATGGGAACACCTTGCTCCTTCGGCAGATCCGGATTGCTGGCGATTGTCAGATCAAAACAATT
>JANMVC010000235.1:0-1772 GCA_031392315.1 Pyrinomonadaceae bacterium
GTCGGCAATTTGAATGCGAACCGATACTTACCGGGCGCAGCGTTCTTGACCGTAAACTCGCCCTTCGCGGTAAGCATGGTCCCGACGTAGCCGAACATCGACGGCAGCAGGGAACGGTCTGATTTCTTAGTGTCGTCGCGCCGCGTGTTGAGAATCACTTCGATCAACTGCGAGCTGCGCTGGTCACACTTGTCTTCACTTTTGATTGCATCGAGCAGGATTGTGCCCGCGATCGAGGCCATCTGCGCGAGTTTTAGTTCCACTCCAGTTAAATCGCCGTTGCGAACTGTGACGCGCTTGCTCGCTACCAGGGGCGTGTCCGTAGGCGGGCCCTGGAAGCCGGCGGAAATATCGTATTCACCGTCAGCCACGCCGTTGAAACTAAACACTCGCCGCTGTTCGAGAGGGGTCGCCAGGGCCATGCTTAGGATCGAACCCGACCCGGCGTGGGAGAGCATCACGAAGATGGCGCCACCCGCCGCGCCCGTTTCCACATTGCCCAAAACCACGCCGCTGATTGAGTGACCCTCCGTGCCGCGATACTTGATGTCGATGCCGCTGGCTTCGTCGCCGCTGCGCACTGCCACGGGTACGGCCGTGTCGCGCGTGGACGACGGATAATAGGTGGGTACGTCGAGTTCGAAACCTGTGGGGGTGAACTGGCCCAGCGGTGAACCACCGCCCGCGGTAACGATGTACTGGCCGGGAACCAAACCGTAGATTCGGTAAATTCCGCGGTCGTCGGTTTCCGAATTCGTGCCGCCCGAAAAACTCTGAAGCGAAGCCGCGCCGCTGAGCGTCGCCGCCTGCATAGGCACGCCGACGACGGGTTGGCCCTTCAAGTCGGTAACTGCGCCCGTAATCACACCGCCTTTGATCATCGTGATCTTCAAGCGCGAGCCGATCAAATGGCGCGGCAACTCGGTCGGGTCGGAAGTGGTCATCGTTTCATCGATGTAGCCGGGCGCATTGGCCATTACGAGGTAGAGACCAGCGGGCAAGTCCTCCAGGACAAATGCTCCTTCCGCATCCACCTGCTTCATTTTGATTGACGGGGTGGCGGAGACGCCCTGGGCCATGACGGTTGCGTTTGGGAGCGGGCGGCCATCGCTGGAGACTACGCGACCGCGGATGGCGCCCAGGGTGATTGGTTCGGGGGTGGGTTTCGGAGATGCGGCCGGGGTCTGCGCTCGGATCGAGGCGACGAAGAAAATTCCGAAACAAATTACCAGTGAGGCGAAGGAAAAAGCTTTTCGCGCTTCGCGCTCATTGCGGGCGGGACGCCCGCGCTCCCAGGGAAGAGCTTGAAATGATGACGCGGTGCGGTTGGGCTTGGGCTGAGTGATCAATTTTCACCTGCTTTCTTCGTGAGGCTTACTACGAGCGTCGCCTGCGTTTCCGAGCCATTGGCGACGGTGACGGGCCGGATGATGGGGGCGAAGAGTTCCGCCGGCTTTTGATCGCGCCTGACCGCCGTAAGAAACAATTCATAACTACCGGCCGGAATGCTGTCGGCGAGAAAGTGGTTGCGCGAATCTATCTCGACATAGCGACTAAATTTCCGGTTGTCGCCGGCGGGTGAGCGCAGCACTAATCTCAAGAAGCTGCCTTCAGGAAGCGTGCCGCCTTCCAGCCTGATCTCGCCGCGCACGATCCCTGTGCCGTAAGCAAACACGACTCGGACTCCTTTAATCTGCGCGCCGGCGGCGACTTCAATTCCTTCCGATTGGTCCAGGCCGTCCAGTTCGGTGCGAAGGAGGGTCAGGCCCTTG
>JANMVC010000264.1:0-2566 GCA_031392315.1 Pyrinomonadaceae bacterium
GGAATGCCATGCAGCGGGCCGCGATACTTTCCGTTCTTAATCTCGCGCTCAGCGGCGGTGGCTTGCGAAAGCGCGAGATCTTCAGTGAGGGTTACCACGCAATTGAGCTTCGGCCCGTAACGCTTGAGCCGCGCGAGATACATTTTCGTAAGTTCAACTGGTGAAACTTTGCGGGTGCGAATCAACTCGGCGAGCTGGGGCACAGTGGCAAACGCCAACTCGTCGAGCGCGCTATATCGAATCGCTTCGGCCTTGTTGAGCTTGAATTTGGTTCGCTTCTCGCTACCTGTTCCAGCTTGTCTCGGGCTGAACTCACTACCCGGCAGTGCCGGATGAAACAGAGTTGCCGGCTCGGTATCGAGCGGCACATCGATCTTGCGCAGAGTTTCGTAGCGTTCGAGATTTGTGTGTGCGTTGTTGAGGGCCATCGCTTCCTGGGCGTCGGTGAGTTCGATGCCGATGAGCCTTTCGGCTTGCCGCAACATGTCCTTCGTAACGCGCAGCGGCGTGGGCGATGGCGATGGAGAGGGAAGCGGCGAAGGACCTGGCGTCGGGGTCTGGGCCAAAGTAGAGGAAATGTTCAGATGCGGACTTGCAATCGCAACCGCACCAAGCGCTGCGCCGAGCTTGACGAAGTTGCGCCGGTTAAGCGCTTCGGCACCAGGCACGGTTGACTCGTTAACAAGCTTCTTACTCGGCTCGGATTTTTTCATTTTTTAATTTTGGCCCGCCCGCTACCGCAGGCGGTTCTGACCTGATCTCTTGGCTTTGGCAACTGTCCACTGCTTCAGTATTTCAATTTCACCAGCTTCGCCGTGCCGTCGCTCAACACCGTCAGAATGTAAAGGTTGTCATATTCCGTCTCCGGAATGATAGGAAGCTTCGGGCCGCCGAGGGCGGCGATGATTTCCGGAACAGTATTGTTGTGGCCGGCGATGAATACGACCTGACCGGCGTTTTGTGAACGAATCTGCTTTACCAAATCCGAGGTCTTTCTTGCCTCAACCTGCGTTACTGTTATTCCGAGTTTTTCTGCCAGGGGTTTTACAGTTTGCTGCGTGCGTTTGAACTGCGTCGCATAGATCGCCGACATTCCGGCATCGCCAAACATCTTCTTGATCAATTCCGCACGGGCCTGCCCTGCCGCGCTGAGATCGGGATCTTTGTTCTCGGGGGGCACAACAGCCTTCTCCGCATGACGGACCAGAATGACGATCGTCGGAGCTTGGGCGGCCGCGCTATTGGTCAGCGGAAAAGCAGTAGTGGATAACGAAGCAATCACGAGAGAGAAGATTGCAACACGCGCGGTTGTCGAGCGAATGGTTTTCTTTTTCATGATCCCCGGGATTTGATGTCAATTTGAAGTGGCGGCTTAAGATACCACTTGGCGGATAGCAAATCGAAGAATTCTGTCTCGCCTTTGCGTGAAACGCGGCCCAGGCCTTTTTTGATTAGTCCAGCTTCGCTGCGCCACCCCGCGTTCTCTGCGACTCTGCGGTGGAATAAATCCCAACTAAACTTGACCGCCGAGACGCGAAGTACGCAGAGAGTTGCCGCCATGCAAAACCTCCGAAGGGCCGGATGCAAACCTCTGACGAAGGTGATAATCTAATGGGAAAGCCACGCCACCAGCGCCCTATCGTGTTTTTATCAGAAGAGGTGAGAAGTATTGGGTCAGCCAGTTAGAACTGATTTATCTGAAGTCATCGCCGAAAACTTTGGCGCAAACGCGACCTATGTTGAAGGACTGCTCGGCCGTTTCCGCAGCAACCCGGAGTTAGTCGATGAATCCTGGCGCACATACTTCGCCGATCTATTGGGTAACGGCGAAGCTGCGCCGCAGACGGCCAGTGCGGCAAGCACAACAGACCTTCCCGAAGCTGCGCGTTCAACTGATAACGGGCAAGCCGTGCCCTCTTCCGATGCGCAAGCCGGCGCCGCCAAAGCCGCCGTCAAAGCCACCGCCCAGGCCCCGGCCCCGGTTGCATCCGCCGCGGCCGTTTCAGAAACAAAGCCAGACGCCCACGCAGAGCAGATCGAAGCTAAACCAATCCGCGGCGCCGCGCTGAAGATCGTGGAGAACATGGAAGCCAGCCTGGCTGTTCCCACGGCAACTTCGCAGCGACGCATTCCCGTAAAACTACTTGACGAGAATCGGCAGGTCATCAACCGTTACCTCGCCGAGAATCATCGCGGCAAAGCTTCATACACGCATCTGATCGCCTTCGCGCTGTTGCGCGCGCTCGAAAAGTTTCCCCAACTCAACGACGGTTACGACACTATCGATGGAGTCCCCTCGCGGCTCCACCGTCCCGACATCAACCTCGGCGTCGCAATCGATCTCGAAAAGAAAGACGGCACGCGCAGCCTGCTGGTTCCCAATATCAAGGCGGCAAACAAGCTTACCTTCGCGAAGTTTCTCGCAGCCTATGACGACGTGGTGAAACGCGCGCGCGGCGGAAAGCTCCAGATTTCAGATTTCCAGGGCACCACAATTTCGCTGACCAATCCGGGAACGATTGGCACTGTTGCGTCCACGCCGCGTTTGATGGCGGGCCAGTCTGTA
>JANMVC010000268.1:0-2890 GCA_031392315.1 Pyrinomonadaceae bacterium
TCGTGCCCGCCGCTTTTTGTCTATTGGCTTTGCAATGCAAAGCGCTTTGGATAGGTTGAGCCGGGAGGTTCGAATGTTTACAAACGGAAATCTGCGTGGGCTCTGGCGAAGATATCAACATGAAACACTATGACGTAATTATAGTCGGGGCAGGTTTAGCTGGGTTGCAGTGTGCCCGTCTGCTGGGCCGGCAAGGACTTGGCGTTCTTCTGCTTGACCGAAAAAACTCGCTCGACTCCTCAATCCATACGACCGGCATCTTCGTTCGCCGCACTCTTGAAGACTTTGACATTCCATCCGATTGTCTTGGCCCAGTAGTAAGGGATGTGACTCTGTATGCGCCATCACGCAGATCGCTGGACTTGACGAGCGAACGGGACGAATTTCGAATTGGTCGTATGGGTCGGCTATATGATCACTATCTCGATCATTGTTTACGCGCAGGGGTTGAATGGCTGCCGGGAACACGTTACGCCGAACGCCGCAAACTTAAGAACCATTTCGCGGTCCGGCTCGATGGTCAGTTTTCAGGCTGGGTAACGACTCGATATCTTGTCGGCGCCGATGGGGCAAAGTCGCGGGTTGCACGTGATCTACATCTCGATCTCAATAAAGAGTGGATCGTTGGAGTGGAGGATGTCGTTACAAACGTTGCGCTGAATGGTCCGCCTCGGCTCCATTGTTTTCTCGATCCCAAAATCGCCCCAGGCTATTTGGCATGGGTCGCCCACGATGGTGAGGAAGCCCACATCGGCGTGGGTGGATATGCTGCGCTGTTTGATCCTCTGCGCGCCTTGAGCCAGTTTCGGTCGAGCTTGAACGGCATTCTCGATTTGAGCAAAGCAACAGACGTTGAACGGCGTAGTGGACGCATCCCCGTAGGCGGGGTGTTGCGTAACATTGGCAATACTGAAGGGTTGATTATCGGAGATGCAGCGGGCGCGGTGTCGCCGCTAACGGCTGGTGGGCTTGACCCATGCATGCGGCTCTCAACTCTCGCGGCCACTGTTATTCCCGAATACCTTGAAACCGCCGATGCGGAAGTGCTCAGGGCCTATTCCGGTGATGTGTTTCGTGCGCGCTTCGCCTCAAGGCTCTTGATGCGGCGGCTGGCTTCAAGTGTGCGCAATCCCGCGCTGATCGAACTAGCATGCGCGGGTATGCGCCTTCCTATCCTCAACCGGTTTGCTCGGCACGTCTTCTTTGGACGAGGATCGTTTCCCGATGTCGGTCCGCATTGGACTACGGAACAACTGGGTGAAACCAATTCGCTGCCGTCTAACTGAGCCCGCCCTCGCAGGTCGCCGGGCGAATCATTCTCTCTCGCCCCAGAACAACCACGACCGAACCACTATTGCTGTTAACAAAACACTCTCGGTGGCGTCTACGTAATTGAAGCCGCAATCCCGGGAACTCGCGGCAAGTTTCCGGAGTCCAAACAAAGTGCAATAAAACTTTCTCGGCGAAACTGTCGTACAGCCAGTTGCGCCGAAGCCCGCTCCGCCGCAGTAAATTCCTTATGAGAGCCTTTGTTTCATTCTTCTCCGACGCCCTGAAGATTGCCCTGCAATCGATCTTTGCGCACAAGCTGCGCGCTTTTCTCACGCTGATTGGGATCATCATCGGCGTAGCTTCGGTGGTCACGGTCGGAGCGTCAATCAGCGGCCTTAACACCTACGTAGTCGAAAAGGTGGGAAAGATACTCGGCAGCAACCACTTCATGATTGCGCGGATCGCTTCCACGGGACGGCTCACGGATGACGAGTTTGAACGCATGAACCGGCGTAACAAGCGACTCAACTGGGACGACTTCGAATGGGTGCGCGACCACTGCAAAACTTGCGCGGTAGTTGGCGCGGGTGTTCGCGGCGGGACGGATTTGAAACAAGACGGCATCGAGTTTCCTGGCACCATGGTCATTGGCGTCACGGCCAACATGGTCGACATCGAAGACAAAACAATATCCGAGGGGCGTTTCATCGCGCCTGACGAAGTTGAACGTTCGGCCTTCGTCGTGGTGCTCGGCAACGACATTAAGGAGAAGTTTTTTCCGAACACCGAGCCCGTCGGAAAAATCCTGAAAGTTCGTGGGCTTCCGATGCGCGTTGTCGGTGTCGAGGAGGCGCGCGGGTCTTTCTTTGGCGACTCGCAGGATCGGCACATCTACATTCCAGTCACCACGCATCTGCAACTTTTTGGGCGCAATGGCTTACAGATCCACGGCAAAGGCCGCAACCGCGAAAGTTTTCAAACAGCCATTGAAGATGCGCGCGTGGCGATGCGAAACAAGCATCGGCTGAACGGAAACGAAGAAGACGACTTCGGGCTGGTAAACGTTGATGAGCTAAACAATCAAATCGATCAGTTTACCGGCAGCATCGCCCTGGTGGTTGTACCTATCACGCTGATAACGCTGATCGTGGGCGGCATCGTAGTGATGAACATCATGCTCGTGAGTGTTACGGAACGGACTTTTGAAGTGGGACTGCGCAAGGCGGTGGGGGCTACGAGGAAACACATCCTCATGCAGTTCTTGATTGAATCGGCGATTCTCTGCGCGCTCGGGGGTGTGTTGGGATTACTTTTATCCTGGGGAGTGACGACGCTGATTACCACCCTGGCGTCGATCACCATGACGATTACGCTCGGCTATATCCTGCTGGCGCTGATCGTGTCTACCCTGATTGGGATGGTGGCGGGAATTTATCCGGCATTCAAAGCGGCGCGGCTGGATCCAATCCTGGCGCTGACGCAAGCGACGTAACCGTCGTGCCGCGCATCGGACAAATGAAACTCAAGCTTCCAAAAAGTGTACTTGGCGAGACGCTGGGGATGGCCCTCGAGAGCGTCCGTGCGCACAAGTTCCGCAGTTTTCTGACCGTCCTGGGCA
>JANMVC010000280.1:0-6295 GCA_031392315.1 Pyrinomonadaceae bacterium
CGCCTCAGCGAGGCCAAACCGGCTGCGGGCTTGAATGAGAAATTGCACGAAGCCACTCTGAAAGCTGCCGCGGATTTCGAGGAAGGAATGGACGACGATCTCAACACGTCAGTCGCGCTCGCGGTCATCCACAATCTTACGCGCGACGTGAACACTGCTCTCTCGCGTAAACAGTTGTTGGCGGAAAACCAAACTGAGTTGCTGGCGCTGCTTCGTCGCTTCGACACAGTGCTCAACATTTTCGGAGAACAGCCAGCGGAAATGCTCGACAGCGAAGTACAAAGTTTGATTGACGAACGGCAGGAAGCACGCCGCCGCCGCGACTTCGCGCGCGCAGATGAGATTCGCGTCGAACTCGCCAGCCAGGGAATTATTCTCGAAGACACCAAAGACGGCTTGCGCTGGAAACGCAAATAAGTAGGACAGGCATTCCTGCCTGTCCTTCCCGTCAGTAATTCAGCCCCGCGGAAAAAGAAATGGGTCATCGATATTCTCGATGACCCGTTCTGGTTACTCTGGTACTTCAATTTAGAAGCCAGGATGTCGCGGTGGTCCTTCGTGTCTCCGCATCGGTCCGCCGCCTTTGTGCATTTCGTCGGCTTTGGTGCGTTGCTCCGGCGTCAGAATGGCATACGCCTGCGACTTCAGCCGCATGTGTTCGACCATTTGATCGGCCATGAGCTGCGCTTGCTGACTGGCGATCTCGCGCACCTTGGTTTCGTCAAACTGGCCGTTTGCCGTCGCGGCTTCCAACTGTTTGTGCAGCTCTTCAAGTTTCGTATGCCGCGCTTCGTCGCCGGCGCGCGCGCCCTCGAAGATTGCTTTGATTTGCGTAGTCTGCTCAGTCGTTAAGCCAAGCGCCTTGGCCATGTGGTCAACCATTTCCGGGCCGGGACCACCGAAACCACCCGGTCCACGCCGACGTTCACCCTTCCCTTGTCCGGGCAGTCCGTGGCCCAGCGCGAAAACTGTCGCGCCAACGACCAGGACAGCGATACCCACAATCGCTAAGATTCTCTTTGTCATTATCAGTCTCCTTTTGTTTGGCAGGCCGACAGTTAATTCCATCAGGCCGTTATGTCTATGCGCACTCTTATACGCCAGTTTCGATTTGCGAGATGTAAAGAGTCAGTGTGCCGCGTGTAAAGATTTGTAAAGAACCGTAATCTGCTTTCGAACTCTTCAGACAGGATTCCCAAGATTTACAGGATTCAGAAATTTGCAACACCTTGTTTGGTGTGAATACGTTTAGCGTAGCAATCGCCATTCATCTTGTTAATTCTGTTAATCCTGTCCGAATCGTTGACACTTCTTTACAAATTCCCCAGCGAGCCTGGGCTACAATGAAGCACCTTGGAACGAATACTGGTCATTGACGACGACGTAGCACTTTGCGAGTTGGTGAGCGAATACCTCCAACCGCTGGGCTTCGAGATCGAGTTCGCGCATCGCGGCGACCTTGGCGCCGAGCGCGCGCTTTCGGGCGAGCATTCGCTCGTGGTTCTCGACGTGATGCTCCCAGGTCTTAACGGCTTTGAAGTGCTACGGAGAATTCGCGCGGAGTCGCGGATTCCGGTCCTGATGCTCACTGCGCGGGGTGACGACGTCGATCGCATCGTGGGCCTGGAGATTGGCGCCGACGATTACTTGCCGAAGCCATTCAATCCACGGGAACTCGCGGCAAGAATTCGGGCGATTCTGCGACGGGCGGATTCGAAACCAGCGACGGACCAGTCAAACGCCAGAACGATAGCCGTCGGCGACATCGCGCTGGACGCGGGCACGCGCGTCGTCAGACGCGACGGTGAGATTGTTGAGCTCACCGCAGTCGAATTCGATCTGCTCGAAAGACTGCTGCGCGCCGCCGGGAGCATCATCACCCGCGAAGAGTTATCCAGCGAAGTGCTCGGACGAAACTTGTCACCCTTCGATCGCAGCATCGACATGCACATTAGCAACCTGCGCAAGAAGCTCGGTCATCATTTTGGTGCGGTCGAGAGAATCAAGACCGTGCGCGGCGTCGGCTACATTTATGCTCAGGCAAGCGCGCCGGAAGGAAAGTAGAAAAGTTGCCGCGAAGTTTGTTCGTAAAAATCTTTCTCTGGTTCGTGACTGTCATGGTCACAATGATCGCCGGCACTTTTGCCGTGGGCGAGTTAATGAGGCCAGATCCTGAACACCTGCCGATCCGGCGGCAACTGGGGCCGGTACTCAACGAGGTCGGCCGCATTTCCGCGAACACTTTTGAACAAAACGGACAGCCCGCGTTGAGGGAATATCTCGAGCGCGTGCGCCGGGAGTCTGACCTTCGGGCCTTTTTATTCAACAGTGAGTTGGAAGAATTAACTGGTCTGCGCATCCCTTCGCAAGCCACTGATCTGGCGCGAAAAATATTTGAAAACGATCTGCGGGAGATTTCGTCGGAGGAATCCGTACCGTTGCATGCTCGCGCAGTAACCTCGCAAAGCGGACGGCGATACGTGCTGGTGACTGAAATCCTGCCTCACCAGCGCGGCTTTGGTTACCACCCGATTTTGCATTTGCTGGCTGTGGCGCTGGTGGGTGCGCTCTTCTGTTACTGGCTGGCAAGACATTTGACTTCTCCGGTCGCCAAATTGCGCGCGGCCACACGCGAACTGGCCGGCGGCAATCTAAGCGCGCGCGTTGCCCCCGCGATGGGAAATCGTCGTGACGAACTCGCCTCGCTCGCCGCCGACTTCGATTTGATGGCCGAAAAGATCGAGGCGCTCATTAACAGCCAGCGCCGGCTCCTCGGCGACATCTCCCATGAACTGCGATCCCCGCTGACGCGTCTGAATGTAGCTTTGGAATTGGCGCGGCAACGCTCCGGTCCGGAAGCGGTTAGTGCGCTCGAGCGCATTCAACGCGAGGCTGAGAATCTCAACGAGATGATTGGCCAACTGCTCGCGCTCACCCGGCTCGAAAGCGGCGCCGAAGCTTTGCCGATGGCCGAATTTGATTTGTCCAGACTGGTGCGCGAAGTTACGGACGACGCAGACTTCGAAGCGCGTAGCCGGAATCGCGCCGTAACTCTGAAGACGGACGAGCGGCTCGCGATTGTTGGCACCGAACACCTGCTGCGGCGGGCGATTGAAAACGTGGTGCGCAATGCCGTCCACTACACAGCGCAGAACACGACGGTGGAGGTCGAACTACGAAGCGAGTCCGGCAACGTAGTTCTCACCGTTCGCGATCACGGCCACGGCGTTCCGAAGAACGCGTTGCGCGAAATCTTTCGTCCCTTCTATCGCGTGGATGATGCGCGAGACCGAGAGGCCGGCGGCGTAGGACTGGGATTAGCCATCGCCGAACGCGCCGTCCGTCTACACGGCGGACGCGTCGAAGCCGCCAATGAACCCACTGGCGGCCTCGTCGTGACTATCCACTTGCCGATTAACTGATCAGAGGATTAATCCACAGATTACGCCGATTTCACAGATTAACTGCCTTCGCAAATCTGCGAAATCGGCGCAATCTGCGGACTGCCTTACTTCGGCGTCACACCCAAATTCCACATCAGGAACGAATAAATATCCGTATTCTGTTCAATGGATTTTGTAGTGCTGCTGGCGCCGTGTCCCGACTTCGTGTCGATGCGAATCAGCACCGGGTTGTCGCCGGCCTGCGCGGCTTGCAGCGCCGCCGCATATTTAAACGAATGCGCGGGCACAACGCGGTCATCGTGGTCCGCAGTGGTGATCAATATCGCTGGATACTTCGTTCCCGCCTTGATGTTATGAATCGGAGAATAAGCCCGCAGCACTTTAAACTCCGCTTCGTTCTCGCTTGAGCCGTAGTCTGCAATCCAGTTTGAGCCGATGGTGAACTTGTGAAAACGCAGCATGTCCATAACGCCGGCATGCTGCAGCACCACCTTGAACAACTCTGGCCGCTGGTTCGCCACCGCACCCACCAACAATCCGCCATTTGAAGCTCCACTGATAGCGAGCTTGCCGGGCGACGTATATTTCTTCGCGATGAGATACTCCGCCGCGGCAATGAAGTCGTCAAAAACATTCTGCTTCTTTAACTTCATTCCGGCTTCGTGCCACTTCTCGCCATACTCGCCACCGCCACGCATGTTTGCCGAGGCATAAACAAACCCCTGCTCGAGCAAAGCCAGACGCGTTGAACTGAATCCGGGAGAGTTGACGACGTTGAATCCGCCGTAACCGTACAACAGCGTCGGATTGTTGCCGTCGAGTTTGAGACCCTTCTTGTGGACCAGGAACATTGGGATCTTGGTGCCGTCTTTGCTCGGATAGAAAACCTGCGAAGTCTCGAACTCGGTTGCTTTGAATCCGGGAATCTCGGGTTGACGAAACACTGTGGACTTGTCCGTTGCGATGTCATACTTGTAAATCGTCCCGGGGGCGTTAAGTGAGGTGAGCGAATAGAACGTGAACGTGTCGTCGTTCCTGCCGCCGAATCCGCCGGCTGTTCCGACGCCCGGCAATTTGATCTCGCGCACAAGTTTGCCGTCGAGCTCATGTACGTACGCGCGGGTGGTGACGTCCTTCAAATACGTTACGAGAAGTTTCCCTCCCACGATATTCACTCCACCGAGCGGTTCGGTCTTCTCCGGAATAATTTCTTTCCAGTTTTTTTCGTCAGGGTTTGCCGGATCAAATAGAAAGACGCGGCCATTTGGTGCGCCCTTGTCAGTTTGCATCAGGAACTTATCGCCAACGTTATCGACGATGCCAAAACTGTCGTTGCCAATTTCCGGAATGATCGGCATGAACTTCGAGTCTGGCTTTGAAAGGTCGCGATAGAAGATCGAGTTTCCTTTTTTACCCTTGCCGCGGTCAGAGACAAACAGCAGGGCAAACCGTTCGTCGTCGGTCGTACCTACCTGATGGAATCGCCGCGAGTTGGCTTTTTCCTTGTCTTCAAAGACCAGCGTGTCCGCGGATTGCGGCGTGCCGACCTTGTGAAAGTAGACCTGATGAAACTCATTGTTGGCTGTCAGCTCCTGACCTTTTTCCGGCGCGGAATAGCGGCTGTAATAGAAGCCATCGCCCTGCCACGAAATCCCGGAAACCTTAACCCACTCGAGGTGATCCGATTGCTTCTCCTTTGACGCAACGTCCATTACGTAAACGTCGGTCCAGTCAGAACCACCCTTTGAAACGCCGTAGCCCAGGTACCTCCCATCCTTTGAAAGTGAAAACTGACCAAGGCGCGTGGTGCCGTCAGCGGAGAGAGTGTTTGGATCGAGCAACACTTCAGGCGTTCCGTCCAGCCCTTTTTGCCGGTACCAGATGCTCTGGTTCTGAAGTCCGTCATTCTTGGTATAAAAGAAGTAATCACCGCGACGGGTCGGCGCCGAGTAGCGCGGATAATTGAACAGGGCGGTAAGACGTTCTTTCATCTTGCTGCGGAAAGGAATCTTCTCCAGGTAAGCGAACGTGACTTTATTCTGCGCCTCGACCCACGAAGTCACTTCGGGCACCGACGAAGCATCGCCCTCCAGCCAACGATAAGGATCGGCTACCTTCGTGCCGAAGTAATCATCAATCGTCTCGCCGCGTTTGCTCACTGGGTAGACAATGCTCGGCGATCCGGTTTCAGCGCGGCTGGGCGTCGTCAGCTTCTGTGCGCGCGCGGGAGCAACAAACTGCGAAACAGACAAAACCGACAATGAAAGTGCGACAATTGCGAGCGCACAAATGGCTCGGCGACAAATCGAAAGTGGAAACTGCAAGTTAGTTCTCTTCATCGGATCATTCTCCTGGGGGTGCATTGCAAACTGAAAACTGAGCGACGTTAATGTTTGGAAACTCATTACGGAAAACTTGTGTGGGTAGACGGCGATACTTTAATCGAGTTGCGACCTAAGTTCAAAGCAGCGCGCACGCAAAATGGCTCGTGCGAAACCTCGTTGCATATCTGATTTTTTCGGATGTCTGCTAGGATTCGGATTCGGCGCGCGCCGGTAAGGGCTCCTTCGAGCTGTCAGCAGCGAACCAACAAGATCGATTGACGAAACTTCGAACAGGTACATTGGCACACAAACTTCATGAAGCCGTTTGACAGCACGACTCGCTTACAGAATCTCGAAAGAATGATCGCCAGGCTGCGGCGGCGCACATCTCAGCTCGATGCAATCAGCAATCGGTATTGGACCGCGAAGCGAATCATTTTTATTTGCGGTGCATTGCTCAGCCTATCCTTCTGTAAATATTCAGGTGGAACTGCGGGATGGCTGCTGGCGGCTCTGTTCTTGATTGTCTTCGGCGTCGTTGCTGTTTACCACCGGCGAGTGCGTGAT
>JANMVC010000284.1:0-2399 GCA_031392315.1 Pyrinomonadaceae bacterium
GAGCAGCATCACGCTGCCGTTTACATCATCGTCAGACTTCGACATCTTCTTCGTCGGATCGGAAAGCGACATGATGCGCGCTCCCACCTTGGGAATAAAAGGCTCGGGGACGCGAAACGTTTAGCCGTAATCGCGATTGAATCGCATGGCCAAATCGCGCGTCAGTTCCAGATGCTGCTTCTGGTCTTCTCCCACGGGCACCAGGTCTGTCTGGTAAAGCAGAATGTCGGCCGCCATCAACACCGGGTAGTCAAACATTCCGACGCCGACATTTTCGAGCTGCTTGCGAGCCTTGTCCTTAAACTGCGTCATCCGCTCCAACTCAGACATGCGCGCCACGCAGTTGAGCATCCAGGTTAGCTCCGCATGTTCGGCGACATCTGATTGAATAAAAATGGTCGAGACCTTCGGATCAATTCCGACGCCCAGGTAAATCCGCGCCAGTTCGCGCGTCTTCTCCGCCAGCAGTTTTGGATCCTGCCAGGTCGTAATCGCGTGAAGATTGACGATGCAGAAGAAGCTTTCGTATTCGTGCTGGAGGGCCACCCAATTACGCAATGCGCCCAGGTAGTTTCCCAGATGAATGTTGCCGGTTGGCTGCGCGCCGCTAAAGATTCGCTTGGGCATTCTGATTCCGTTCCTCTACTAAACTAACACTTCACCCATCCACTCCGAGGAACAACAGATAATAGACCACGGTCATGATCGGATTCAGGATGGCACTGAAGAAGCCCACGTAAATCAGGACCATCAGGATCATGAAGCCATACTGTTCCATCAGCGTGAGCACCGGCTGCGCGCTGGCCGGCAGAAATGTTTCCAGAATTTTGCTGCCGTCAAGCGGGGGAAAAGGAAGCAGGTTGAACACCGCCAGGGAAATATTGATTGTCAGAAGCATCTCCAAAAATAGCAGGATGGGCTCTCGCAACGACTCTGACATGCCCAGTATCCATCCCGTCATCAACAGAGCCTTAAAAATGGTAAACGCGCAAATAGCCAGAAAGAGGTTCGCCATGATCCCCGCGGCAGACACCATCACGTTTGCCAGATCTTTCCTTCGCCAGCGCAAGGGATTCACCGGAGTAGGCTTCCCCCAACCTATCAGCGGAATCCTCGCGATTGGTCCACCAATACTCCCGAGCACAAAGCCGACGATTGGGATCAGGAGCGTGCCGATCGGATCGATGTGGGCCACCGGATTCAGCGTTACACGACCCAGCAGTAGCGCCGTGTCGTCGCCAAACCTGTTCGACATCCACGCATGTGCTGCTTCGTGGGCCGAGATCGCAAGCAGCAGCACGACCATGTAGATCACGAGTTGTGGAATTAGTTGTTCCGTCACAGATTGTTCTTTATCGACGCAGTTGAAATCAGTCGCAGTTGAAGAACGACGTTAGCATCCTCAAAAATCAGTGTCAAAAATGACCTTGGCCCAATCCTGTTTGGCGACACTGCGTGCGCGCCACTTGTTTCCTAAACCGTCAGACTGTAAATAGCGTCGGTCGAAACGATCGCCAGGTCGCCAGTCGCGCTGAACGCGAGTCCGACAAGATTCATTCCCACGACAAACATTTCCGCCTGCTGGCCGTCCGGCGAGATGCGCACGATGCCGCGCCGTCCGCGCAATGACGCGGCCACCAGAAGATTGCCTTCGTCGTCAAACGTCAGTCCTTGCGGACGTCCCAGGCCCTGGTAAAAGACACTGGCTTCGCCATCTCGATCGACGCGCATGATCGAATCAAAGCTGGCAACGGTAGGCCCGGCAACGTAAAGCGCGTCGTCCGGTCCCATCGCTAAGTGATACGCGGAGACTGACGGCTCGAGTTGAGCCCAACGGGTCTCTTCGCCAATGCCATTGACTTTGTAGATAGTGCCCGTGCGGTCGCCGACATACATGGTGTCCGCGCGGTCGAAAGCGATTCCGGTGGCCACGCCAAGGTTTCTCGCAAAGGGCACCGCCTCTTTGAAAGGCGTGATTCGATAGACGATGCCGTCCATGCGGCTGCTGACAAACATTTGTCCACTACTATCAAAGGCGATCGCGGTTGGATTAACTATGTCGCCGGAGAATTCAGCGAGTTCGCCATTCTCTTCAATGCGGAAAAGTGTGACCGGCAGGTGTTCTCCGCGGCCGCCGGAGCGGGTCACAAACAGCGCGCCGTCGTCAGGATCGAAAGCCGGACTAGACACCGGGTGGAGGTCCTCCGCCAGTCGCCTTCCCACCATTACGTTGACCGGTTCACTCCTGGCTCCAGCACTCTCGATTCTCACTTCGATGCTGCCGCTCGACCTGAACTCGGGGACTATGGCCAACACACGTCGCGGCGAAAGCGCAACGATCGGCGCTCGTTCATCTTCGAACCAAACGGCGCAAAGCGTAGGGTCGCTGGTGTCAAGAC
>JANMVC010000383.1:0-3037 GCA_031392315.1 Pyrinomonadaceae bacterium
CATTGGACTGTTCAAGATTACCAGCGATGAATCGATCGCTTCCGGCGTGCGACGAATAAGAGCGGTCACGGGAGTTGACGCCTTCGAACGCTTTCGTGAAGCGGAAATGATTTTGGATCGCATAGCCGGAGGGTTACGCGCGGCGCGCACAGAGCTGCCGGCGCAGGTTGAACGATTGCAGGATGAATTGAAGAAAGCGCGGCGTGAAGCCGATGACCTGCGCATGAAAATCGCGAGCGGCGCTATAAGTTCTTCTGCAAACGGCGACGAATCTCGCGAGGTGGCCGGTGTCCGTGTGGTTGCAAGAGAGGCTAGCGGGCTCGACTCCGCAGGCATGCGTCAACTTTCCGATACGTTGCTGGCGCGCATCAAGTCAGGCGTCGTAGTGCTGGGCCGCAGCAGCGACGGCAAAGTCTCATTGATTGTGCGCACGTCAGCTGATCTAACCGGACGAGTTCCAGCCGGCAAGGTGATCAAAGAGCTGGCGCCATTGGTCGGCGGCAAGGGCGGCGGCAAAGCCGACATGGCCGAAGGCGGCGGCACACAGGCAGACAAACTCGGCGAAGCACTCGAAGCCAGCTACGGGATCGTGGAGCGGCTGCTGAGTTAGACGAACAAACCTTACTCAGAGAACACCCTCATACGAGTCAAGACAGCGCCTACCGCGAAGCGGTTTCGAAACGCAGCCCAGGGTTGCTGCGCTTCGCAGCTACCCTGGGTTTACTTCGTGAGAAGTCAACGCAACCGCAACGCGGTTGCGTCAGTCCCAGATGTAGCGTTCATCCCATTCCATCTGGTGTTTCGTCAACAGCGCTCGCACCTCATCCTGAAAGCTCAACTTACGGTGATGCTTTTCTTGGTTCGCGATGTAGCCCTTAACCTGTTCAAGATTAGACTGGCTCACCGAAAAAATCTGCGTACCCTCCCTGCCATTCAAAATCCGCAAGTCCGCATTCAGTTTTCAACCAAAGGTTAGATACACGCTTCAACTCCTTTACCCACTCCGCCTGGGTTATGGTGCGACCAAGGCGAGCAAGCAAATGAACATGGTCTTCGACTCCCCCGACCAGAATGGGTGGACACCCCAGTGTTTTCGAGGTGCCTCCAAGGAATGAATGCAAGTCTTTGCGCAAGACTTCATCACGCAGGAGCGGAAGCCGATGCTTGGTTGAAAACACCAGATGAATGTAAACGGCAGAAAGAGATTGAGGCATGAAGGCGTACCTGTATTTTGGCGCAACCCCTTCAGGGTTGGATCATCATTTCCATCCTCTGCCCCAGGGTAGCCGCGAAGGCGCGGCAACCCTGGGCTGGAGGCTGCAACCGCTTTGCGGTACACCTCATGGAACCCGTCAGTCTGCAACCTTGGCGAGGCTGTAACCGCTTTGCGGAAACTGTTTCTCAGGATTCAGCCAAAGGAGTACCCAAGGTCGCCGCGAAGGCGCGGCAACCCTGGGCTGGTGGCTACAACCGCTTCGCGGTAGTACTGCGAGGGCTGATGATCCTTCTACATCGCTTTCTGTTTATCAGTCAGCACGATCGCCATCTTCTCGAGCGTCACTTTGTTAAGCGTGCCGGTAACCTTGAGGGTCTCAGCCGTCTGATATTTCTTCAGGCCCGCGCGGGTGTCGGCATCGAGTTTTCCGGTTTCCTCGCCCGCATAGAACCCGCGGTCCTTGAGAATCTTTTGGGCCTGTTTGATTTGATCCTTATTGGCCCGGAAGATCGGCTTGCGGGGTTTCTTCGGTTTGGCGGCAGTGTTGGCGTTGGAGTTGGTGGTTGAGCTGTTTGCGTTTTGAGCCGCGACGAGCGTCCCAAAGAGGAAGAGCAGCGATAGAGTTGTCGAGATTAGTTTTTTCATTTGGTCCTCTTTCAGTGAGGCGCGCAAGGGCGCGCGCGATCAGACAAAAAATCAGATTGGGAAAAGCAGCGACATGATTACTGACTCTCTGTCAGGATTTCAATCGCTGCTCGTGATCGCGTGATTCCGCTTTAATGCAAGGGCTCTTGCGTTTTGGCAGGAGGCAAAGGTTGGAGAGGAGATTGGACCGAAGATTTGAAGCCTACAGCAGTCCTCGTTCTTTCACCTGAAGGTATTTTTCCAGCAACGAAGGCGCGAGGGCTGCCGCGGTTACGTCGAGCGCCAGCCCGCCCTGTGATTCGACGCGCCGCAAAGCAGCTTCGCGCAGATGCATGATTTCCTCAGCCACGGATTGCGTAAACAGATCGCGCGCGGTTTCCGGAACGTTGCTCACCACCGCTTTCAGATCGCGATCTGCGATGGTCACCACGAGCGGCAGATGGCGAGGTCTCAGCAGCCGCAGCGATGCCAGCAGTTCCTTTGAACCTTCTTCGTCAACCAGGTCCGTCAGCAGCACTACCAGCGAGCGCCGCTTGCTGTGGGCGGCGACAAACTCGAGGGCATGCGAATACGACGGCTCGATCATGTCGGGCTCGACGTTGTAGAGAGCTTCGAGCGCCGCATCCATGTGTTCCCGGCCCCGGCTAGGTGGCAGATAGCTTTTTATCTTGCGACCAAAGACCAGCAAGCCGGCATTGTCCCCCGCGCGCGCCGCGGCGGACATCAGCGCCAGCGCGGCATGGACCGCGGAATCCAATTTCGTTTCCTGCTCGATCCGAGCGGTCATCAGACGACCGCCGTCGATGACAATCAGGATGGTTTGATCGCGTTCGATCTGATATTGACGCGTGGTTAACTTGCCGCGCCGGGCCGTAGCGCTCCAGGAGATGTGACGCAACTCATCGCCGCGCACATAGTCGCGCAGCGACTCAAACTCGCGACCTTCGCCCCGCCACGAAGTCTTGCGGTGAGCAGCTACCAAAGACCGGGCCCCGAGCGCTTTCAACTCAGCCTCGCGCGCCCGCCGCATGTTTGGATAAACTTTTACTGAAACCGCTTCGCCGACCCGCGTTTCACACCACACCAAGCTCCAGCGCGAAAGAAAGCGCACGACTATTTGTCCAAACTCGAATCGTCCGCGTTTCGGCGGCGTCAATCCATAAATCAGGGCGGCGG
>JANMVC010000413.1:0-3422 GCA_031392315.1 Pyrinomonadaceae bacterium
AGTTGAGACGACACGGAAAAACTAAAAGGCGTCCGAGTTGGACGCCTTTTCTATTGAACTTAATGGTGCACCCGGCATGATTCGAACATGCGACCCCCTGATTCGTAGTCAGGTACTCTATCCAACTGAGCTACGGGTGCCCGAAGCCGTAAATAGTAAATGGTAAATAGTGAATAGTGAAGCGGAGGCGCGGTGGTGTCCTAATTCGGAGATAGGGCGATCCACTAATCCGCACTAAACGACACTAACTCTTCTTCGTGCAACTTCGTGAATTATCGTGGATCGTTTCTAACCTGAACAGGAAATATCCTACCGCGCGAAATATCCCGGCCGCGTCCGGGCGATCAACTCCGGCTGCGTCACTTCAATCCGTATTTCGCGCCACTTGCCATCGCGTCCCGGCGCGCCACGATAAGCTACTGAATAAAGTGAACGCAGATCGGCTGCCACCTCGGCATACAACCGCGCCATTTGATCGAGCCGCTGTATTTCGTTCAGCCTGCCGCCGCTGCGTTCGGCCAAATTCTGCAAACGCGCGCGCGCCGCGGCGTAGATTGCGGTGATCACCGGAGACTGCAATGGCAGTCGCTTCGGATCACCCGACGGCAACGCCAGCGGATAGATAGTCACTCCCAGCTTGTCAGCCGTCGCCAAAACCTGATTGAGTTCGCGGCTCGCTTTCGGATCGATCGACGCGACGGCAGCGGCATCGGTCTCAGCTTTCGACGCGAGCGCCCGATCGGAGTTTCGCATTCCCGTGTCCAGCCCATCTGTCAAAACCACGATCGCCTTTCGGCGTTTACCTTCCTTCTCGAGTTCCTTCAAGGCATAGCGCAGCGCGTCGTAGAAATAGGTTTCGCCGGCGCCGTCGGCAATCCGAATCGCGTATTCGGTCTTCTTCATGTCAGTCGTAAACCCGCTCAGCGTCTTCACTTTTTTATTGAACTGAATTACTGCGACCCGATCGTCGGGAGACAGTGCATCAAGAAAACGTCCGACGGCCTGTTTCAACTGCGGGCGAAAACTAACGGTCGAGCCGGACATGTCGAGCAGCAGCACCAGGCTAAACGGAGCTTCTGTCGGTTCGAAGTTGAGGATCGGCTGCTTGACGCCATCTTCGTAGACCGTGAAGTCAGTCTTCGAAAGCGATCGGATCGCCTGGCCACGCGAATCGACCACGCCGACGTTGAGTTGCACGAGCGCGGTGTCCACGCGCAACACCTCGTCAGGATCCTGGGCCGCCAGCGAGCCGCTCGTGCAGAGCGCGAGCACACAGGTCAACGCCACGCGGGTGAGCCGCGCGGTGCCACGCGATCGCAAACCCCGCGGTAATGAAGAAGGAAATTTAGTTTGATTCATACAGAACTGGTTTCGCATTTATGTATCGGAGTATCCCGGCAAGCAAGACTTTTTGCAATTTTGCGCGATCGTGGCCTGCCGGCGAATGTTAGCTGTTTTCGGACGCGCGCGGCATGATTTAAGTTGCTTTTCTTGTCGGAACCGCCCTGCGATAGCGGGCGGGCCCGTGTGCCTTAATGATTTCCGCCGGAGTTCTCCTCATGCACAAACCAAACTTCTGCGCCGAATGCGGGACCAAGGTGCTGCGACTCCGTTGGCATCTCTGGACGAGCCGCAAGTTTTGCAACGACTGCGCCCGACGGTTTCGCAAATCTCGCGTGGCGGGTCCGTTGCTGGTCAGCATGGCGCTGATTAGTTCGGGTTATCTCGCGGGACGCAGCCGGCGCCCTCCCGCGCCGCCGCTGACAATCGAGCGCAGGGCCGATTCTCCGCTCAATGATGCGCAAGCCTCGCGCGCTGCGAGACTGCTGCCAGCTACCACTCAAGCAGGAGTAGGAATGCCAGAAAACCAGACCCCTGCTGTCGAGGAAGAGGTTTATCTCTGCGGCGCGCGCACAAAGAAAGGTACGCCTTGCTCGAGACGCGTACAGGCGCCGCGACGGTGTTGGCAACACAAAGGCATGCCCGCGATGCTGCCGCAGGAGAAGTTGCTGGTAAAGGGATAAACGCGGCGCGAGCCCGTAAGTTAGTCCGAATGTAGATATCGACACGTTAGCGTGGTTCGTGGTAAAACGCGCGCAGTGCCAACGACCAGCCCACACAAGTGCGGGTTTCGAAATCAAACCAACAGAAGGATGCAGCTAAAGATGAAGAGACATATCCTGATCGGCGCGTTTGCAGTAATGGCCTTTGCGTTCGCTGGCGACCTTTCGATGTCGTCAGCCGGGAAATTCATCGAGCCGGCAGAGACGACCAAGGCCAGCACCCTTGCTTACGAGCCAACCGCTCCAGCCCCGCGGTTTTCCAGTCGCTACACATCATTGACCGGACGCGGATGCGGTAGCGGCATGACGAAGAAAGAAGAGCGGGAGGCCGAAAAGCACGGGAGCGACACTCCGACACGATGCAAGGGTCCGGGCGGCTACGACATTAATATTTACTACTCTGCCTGCACCTCAGAGATTCAAGCTGTGAAGGGTGAGAACAGCACTCCGCTCGCATCGCAGGCGGTGAACTGGAAACAGAAAACCGTTGAATGGCGCTTGGCCCAAGCTACGCCCGGCGCGAGGCCAGTGCCCTTCGCCGTGATCCTGCGCGTCTACGAATACGCTGGTGATGATCTCTGCGCCACTAACGGAAGAGTCACCGGCGAATTCCTGGTCGTTAAAGGACTCGACGGCTTTGCGCACATTGATAAAAAAATCGATGTGAAGAAAACGCCCAACGCCAACCTGCAAGCGAGGCAGCTGGCGGACAAGAAATACACAGCAGCTCCATAAGACCTTCAGTTTGAAAAGCGGACCAGTTCTTCTTTGCGAAAACTTTGCGTCCGGCTTTGCAATCTTTGCGGTTTCGGGTCTTAACCGAAGAACGCAAAGCAAACTGAACCAGTACGCGCCGAGACATCCGCTTGCGTCCCGCGCGGCCGCTGACTAAGATTCGCTGTTAGATCTTCCCTGATTTCCACCCGAATGGCATTCCTTCGTCAGATTAATACACCAGGAGAGTTAGTTTATGCGCACCCCCAGGAGTTTCGTTTTCATTTCACTTCTTGCGGCGATAGTGGAGGCGACGCCCGCAAACGCGATCGCGCAGGAGGCTACGCCGAAAGCCCCGGTTCCGGCGGTGGCCACGGTTGAGGTCACTCCGGATACCACCGATATCCTTCCCGGACAGAAAGTGAAGTTTACTGCCGTCGCGAAAGATGCCGCCGGCAATATTCTTAAGACGCCGGCGACGACATGGTTTGCGGCGCCGTTTGACCTCGCAGGTGTGGACGACACTGGCATTGTTTCATTTTTTAGTCCGGGCGAAGTGTTGATTGGCGCCATCGTGGGCGGCAAGCCCCACTTCACGAGAGTGATGGTTAAGACTGGGCCGGTGACGAAGGTTGAAATCATTCC
>JANMVC010000470.1:0-4922 GCA_031392315.1 Pyrinomonadaceae bacterium
CATCAGGACGAACCGCTCGCCGATCCGGTCTGCGTTCCGCTCTACCACGTTTCAAAGCTCGCGCGGGAAACAGGAACCATCGTGGTGCAAACGGGCGAAGGTGCTGACGAGATATTTGCCGGCTACGAGTGGTTTGGAAAATACGTGCGGATCAATGATCGGTTTTTCCGTCACGCTGAAAACCTGCCCGCCTCGATGCGCCGCGCCGGAGCCGCACTGGCCGGGCCGTTGATGGAAAAATCGCTAAGCAAACGTACGCCAGGTGAGCTGGTGCGGCGGCTCGGCGCAGGCGAGGCGCTCTTCTGGGGCGGTGCGATTGTTTACGACGAAGGACTGAAGCCTCGCGTTTTTTCGCCCGCGTTCAGTGCGCGCGCGAATAACCAGTCGTCTTACAGCGTGGTCAGCGAGTATCTCGATCACGTTGCCGAGGCGCGGCCCGAATCGGATTTTGCCGCGCGCATGTCTTATCTCGAGTTGAAACTGCGTCTACCTGAACTGCTGCTGATGCGGGTCGATAAAATGACGATGGCGACTTCCGTCGAAGCGCGCGTGCCTTTCCTGGATCATCATCTGGTGGAGTATGCGATGGGCCTGCCGGTTGATTTGAAGATTCAAGGAAAGAGCGGGAAGCATATTTTAAAACGCGCGTTGGAAAGCGTGTTACCTCATGATGTGCTTTACAGCCGGAAGCGCGGGTTTGGAGCGCCAATTCGGGAATGGTTTCGCGGCCCGGGCGGTGAGACGCTGGGCGGGATGATCATGAATTCTTCAATTCGGCGTCGCGAGCTGTTTGACTACAAGTTTATTGCCCGTCTCATGGATGAACACCGGAGCGGAAAACGCGACTGGAGTTTTCATCTGTGGGCGCTGCTCAACGTGAGCCTTTGGTACGACCGCTGGATTGATCATTGCTGATGTAACGCAAACTGTTAGTTTGCGTTACGCCAACCGTCCACACAGCTTGTTAATCCCTCACTCAAAGATTTCGGTTGCCAGTTTGGTATCAAGGTGCGAAGCGCGGAGACATCCGCCTGCCAGTGCTCGGGATCGCCTGCGCGTTCGATGCCGCGACAACGAATCTCTTTCTCGGGAGCCACCAACCTTCCCAGCTCCTTCGCCAAATCAAGAACGCGTGTCTCCTGGCCGCCGGCAAGATTGAAGATCTGAAAGTTGGCCTGGGGGTCGCGAAGCTGGCTTTCGCATACCGAAATAAGCGCGTGGGCCATATCTTCCGCGTGCAAGTAGTCGCGCGTTTCCTCGCCCGTGCCTTGCAGCCAAACCACTGGTTCAGTTCCCGCAAACTGCCGATACAGTTCCCACACGAGTAAGCGCCTTTGCTGCACGCCAAACAGCGAGAAGAGGCGGCAGACGACAATGCGCTGGCCGAAGCAATTGGCATACTCGCGTCCAAGGAGTTCGCACGCGGCTTTATGAAATCCGTATGGCGAAATAGGCTTAATCTCTGCGTTTTCCTTCACCGGCAAGCTCGCGAGCTGTCCGTAGACCGCACCGCTTGAGGGAAACAGGACCAGCGGCTGGCTGCCTGAGCGCCGCACGCTGTCCAGCAGGTTGGCCCAACTAAGCAGCGAAGCCCGTAGATCGTCGAGGGGAGCGGCGAAGGACGCGCCCACCGAAGCTGTTCCGGCGGCGTGAAAGATAACGTCTGGCGCGAAGGCGTGAATAACCGGAGCGAGGTCCGCACTGACTACGTCGGCTGACACGTACTCGCCCTGCCAGTTAGTGGAGGGTTGCGTCGCACGGCTGACGCCGAGCACAGCGTGGCCTAGCTGCGTTCCCAAACGCCCTACGCTGCCACCGACAAACCCTCGGCTTCCTGTGATTAGTAGTTTCACGCTTTCTGTCCCGCGTTGATCGTTTCCTTGATCGAACTGTTTATCGTCTTCGCAATCACAGCGGGTGTAAAGTTGTCAGCGACATGCTGCCGGCTGTTGCGCGCCAAGGTCTCCCACAGTTGCTCGTCCGAATAAACCCGCACCACGGCGTCAGCAAAGTCTTCGGGCGTGTCGGCGATCATTGCGTTGGATTCGTTTATCAAACCAAACCCTTCCGCGCCAATCGAAGTGGTAACCACCGGCAACGCATAAGACATTGCTTCGCCAATCTTGCCTTTCACTCCTGCGCCAAAGCGAATGGGCGCGATAAACACTCGCGAGCTTTGGAGCAGGGGTTCAAGGTTAGGTAGATAACCGGTCACCGATACATGCTCGGAAGCATAGGCCAAAATCTCCGGCGAGGCATTATCGCCGACGATGAAAAGCCTGGCTTCCCGAAGCGAGTTTGCGACCAGCGGAAAAATGTCGCGCATGAAGAAATGAACGGCGTCGGGGTTTGGGGTGTGCGCCAGATTACCCACGAAAAGCAGGTCGCGCCGTTCGGCGAACTGTTTGCCGCGGTCATGCAGCTCGTGGATTGTGGGAATCACCTCAATCCGTTTGCCGGGCGCCTCCACCTGCATCACTCGCTTATCTTCCGAAGAGTTGCACCAAATCAGGTCGCTGGCGCGCGCCAGGCGTGTTTCAAGTTTTCGGTAACGCTCGGCTGCCTGACCCAGTCGTTCGTCATGTGATACTTGCGATTCACGTCTCAGGCGGATGAAATGCGCATCGACCATGTCAAATACTATGGCAACGTTTTTATTCACGCGCCCAATCCGCGGAATCATAGCCGCGGCCACTGCGGGTCGGCTGACGATTGCCGCGCGGACATTCCTGGTCTTGAGCAGCAAGCGGTAGTCCCATGCGTCGGCTGTTTCGATTCCTTCCTTCCAGAGTACCTGCTCATACTCGATGCCCTGAGGCCGGTTGAAGGGCACAAAAACGACGTGACTCCATTGGGCCAGGGTCTTTAAGACCATCAGCATTCGCGCGCTGCCGGCATCGCGGTCGGGGCTGGGAATCCGTTCATCAAAAACGAGGATAGTCGGTCCCAGTTTTTTATGGATGGCCTGGTCTACGCGCTTCAGATCTCTCGGGAAATGCTCCCGCTTCAAAACCTCTTGCCACTTTTCGGCAAACTTGGCGCGGTTCACGATTTGGAAATGCTTCATGCCGCGGTTAACGTCGCGACCGGCGGTGGCGCCTTCGTAATGAACTACTCGCGACATCGGTTGGTAGATAACTTTGTAGCCGAGTGATCGCACGCCGAAACAGAGATCCACGTCTTCATAATAAGCCGGCGCGAAACGACGATCGAAGCCGCTGAGTTGTTGAAAGAGCTCAGTCCTTATCAGCAACGACGCGGCGGAGCAGTAGTCAACTTCGCGCGCGAAAGTAAAACGCCGGTCATCAGGCGAGCCGCCCCAGCCATAGTGTTGGGCTCCGCCATCCTGCCAGACGATGCTGCCCGCTTCCTGAATCGAACCGTTAGGGTAAAGAAACATCGAACCCACGGCCCCAATCGCACCCTGACTTTCAATTGTTTCCACCAGGTGCCTGAGCCAGCCCGACAAAACCTCCGTGTCGTTGTTTAGAAACAGGAGATACTCTCCTCGCGCCGCGGCTGCACCCTGATTGCAAGCGTCAACAAAGCCCTGATTCTCTTCATTGCGGATTACGCGCAGAAACTTACAACGTGAAAGCAGGTTGGGGGTTCCATCCGTAGAGGCGTTGTCCACGACGATAACTTCCGTCGTAGTGAAGTCGATCTCATTCAGAAGGGAACGGATGCATTGGAAGGTAAACTCGGCTTTATTGAATACGGGGATGATGATTGAGGTTTGGATGTCAGCGGAGTTGCCCGCGGCCGCCGCTTGATGCAAAGCCGGATGATCGTCAAAGGCATGGAAATCAATTGCCAAGACGGTGGGCGTTTCCAGCGAGTGAACCCCGGGTTTCCCGCCCAGAATCCGGCGAGGGAAGCTGACTAAGGTGTTCAGCTTTCTTGACGAGGACGCATACAGCCCTCGCAGAAATAGTTTGGAGGAGAGCGACAGACTGTCCTGGAGGATTTTCTTTAGGCGGCCCAATGTTTAGTCAACTTTTGTTTTCGAGCTGGGCTCGGAGATCTGCCATCGAAGGAGGGGGGCAACCAGACCAATGCGTTTATGTCTTTCCGCCAAAGTGTCATCTGCGGATTCGAAGACTTCAAAATCAAGCACATCGTTTTCCGTGAAAATAATTCGCTCGTTTTTTATGTCAGCGCCAATGGTACCGTAGTATGAGCCGGACTTCAGGAGGCCGCCGGGAACCTCCACTTCACTGCGAAAACTGCCAATCCGGCGAGTTGATGCGGCGTCCGTTATCACGTCGTAGTCTGAGGTGGTAAAGACTATGTCGCCCCTGGCATTTCTGATCACAATGAAAAAACGCGAACCTGCCAAAACCATTTTGTTCTCGTATTCAAATGAGATGGTGAAGGGTTCGCGGCAGTCGATCGCACTTGTCCTAATTCCCCGCTGCTCGGTTCCAGCGCTTTGCAACTGTATTTCTTTGCTTTCACCCTGGGGTAAATCGACCCACGTAACTGGCGAATAGAGCTTGTTGGCAGTGTTCAGATAGTGGGCCGTCACTTCTCGAGTGGGCCCATCCATCACCATCGAGCCCTCGTGCAGTAAGATTGCTCTGCCGCAAAGCGAATTAACTGCGCTCAAATCATGGCTGACAAAAAGCACCGTGCGTCCATGCCTGGCGACTTCGTTCATTTTGCCCAGACATTTCTTCTGGAACGCTATATCTCCGACCGCCAACACTTCATCGATGATCAGGATTTCCGGTTCGAGGTGCGCCGCGACGGCGAAGGCCAGCCGGACGATCATGCCGGAGGAGTAATGCTTCACGGGCGTATCGAGAAAAAGCTCGGTTTCAGCAAAAGCGACAATCTCGTCAAACTTATTCCGGATCTCGCTCTTGCTCATCCCCAGGATCGCACCGTTGAGAAAAATATTTTCCCGGCCGGTGAGTTCG
>JANMVC010000495.1:0-24997 GCA_031392315.1 Pyrinomonadaceae bacterium
CCCACCACCGCGATCTGGGGGAAGTCCGGTCCCAGGATGCGGTTGGTCTGGTTTTCCCACGCCTGCGGATTGTTCTGGTAGTCGAAATCGCCCAGATGGACCAGCAGGTCCGCGCCTTCGCTTTTCACCAGCTTAAGCACGCTTTCGGAGATGGGGCCCATGCCCTGATCCCCGAGGAAGGCGACCTTGAAACCGGGGGGAGGGATTTCGGATGCCTTGAACCCAGGCCTGGGACACCACGCAGGGAAGCGCGTCAGTCGTCGTCGGCGTGATTGATGAAGGCATCGACCGCATCCACCAGGACCTGCAAGCCAACATCTGGGTCAATCCGGCCGACAACACCGTCGACGGCCTCGACAACGATGCGAATGGTTTCATCGACGACGTCAACGGTTACAACTTCGTTACCAACAGCGGCAGCATCACCGCCGATTTTCATGCTACTCACGTCGGCGGCACCATCGGCGCGGTGGGCAATAATGGAATCGGCGTGGTGGGCGTTAACTGGAATGTGCGGCTGATGTCGTTGAAGTTTTTAGGCGGAGTGGGCAGCGGCAGCACCGCAGACGCCATTCGAGCGTGCAACTACGCGAAGCAGATGCGCGATTTGTGGGTTAGTTCTGCCGGCACGAAGGGCGCGAATGTCAGAGTGCTGAACAACAGCTACGGCGGCGGCAGTTTTAGTCAGTCGTTTCTTGATGCCATCAACGGACTGAATAGTTCGTCGATTCTATTTGTCGCGTCTGCCGGCAACGTAGCCGCCGGCGCCACCGAGCCGAACAACGAAATCGTTCCCCACTATCCTTCGAGTTATCCGGCGCCAAACGTTCTGGGCGTGGCGAATACGGACGCAAACGACAACCTGAGCAGCTCGTCTCATTTTGGACTGAGCACCATCCACATTGGCGCCCCCGGTTCGGGAATTCTGAGTACCACACCCGGTAACAATTACGGGCTATTGAGCGGCACCTCGATGGCCTCGCCCCATGTGGCGGGAGCGGCCGCGCTGCTCCTGGCCCAAAATCCAAACCTGACGCTGCAGCAGTTGAAGAGCCTGTTGATCTTCAATGGCGATCCGGCGGCGGCGCTGGCGAATAAAACAGTCACGGGCCGACGATTGAACGTCTTCAACAGTCTCCAGGCATCGGCAGAAAACGATGTGACCGCGCCGGGCGCAGTCACTGGTCTGCACTTGAATACACAGAGCGGGCGTTCGCTCAACATTGGCTGGACAGCCTCCGGCGACGACGGCGCCGTCGGGCAGGCTGCGCTTTACCAGGTCAGCTTCACGGATGCGACGACCGGGGCGGTCATTTTTTTGAAGAACGCGATCCCGACGGCGTCCGGCTCTGCGCAAACGCTCGACGTTAAGCTTCCTTACCGCCACATAAGCGGCACGCTGGTGCTGCGAGAGTTTGACAACGCCGGAAACGAAGGCGCGCCGGTGACGCTCAATGTTACGGTGAGCCTGGCTGAAGGCGATCCCTACACGACTGCGCTCAGTAGTCCAGCGACGCTCTCAACCGGCGGCACGCCGCTCTCGCTTATTGGCGACGACAAGATCAGATCGGGCCACACGCTGCCGTTTCAGTTTCCATTCGTCGGCGAAAACTTCAACGCCGTGACGATAACCACCAACGGCAATCTGTTTTTCTCGGCGCCGCCCACACGTTCGAATGGCGACGCTGACGATGTGCCGGGTTCGGTGGTGGGGCTCACGAAGTACAAAATGATTTCCGGCATGTGGGACGATTTGCGGACCGACCGCAACGTTGGTGACGACGTGTTTGTGATTGCGGACAGCAGCCACGTGATCTTTCGTTGGAAGGGCGTCACCTTCGGCGATGGTACTGCCGCGACGGAGTTTCCGATTAACTTTGAAATCGAACTCCTGCCCAGCGGCATCATCCACACGCGCTATGGAAGCGGAAACACCAGCCTGCTTCCCGTCGTGGGAATCGGCGGCGGCGAACCTGAAGCCTATTTCATACCGTCGCACACGTCAGAACAGACTCAGATCAACCTGACCAATGCGCAGCAAGTTACCTTCACGCCGCGAGCGAGTGGGCCGACCCCGACAGCTTCGCCGACGTTGCAATTCGCGCTTCCGCAGTTTGACGTGATCGAACCCAATAAATCTGCGACCGTCACCGTGGTGAGAAACGGCGACACATCGGCGGCCGCGTCAGTCAGCTACGCAACCAGCGACGGCACTGCCAAGCAGAAATCGGATTTCATCCAAATCTCGGGCCGGCTCGATTTCGCGGCCGGAGAACAGAGCAAGTCGTTTCAGGTTTTGATAGTTGATGATATTTATCAGGAAGGAACTGAAGCGCTCAATCTGACCTTGAGCAGTCCGGTGGGCGCGACGCTGGGAGGCCGAACCACTGCGACCGTCACGATTTTTGATAACGATTTTGCGCCGCCGTCAATTAACCCGCTGGATAATTCTGACGCCCGCTTCTTCGTGAGGCAGCACTATCTCGACTTCCTGAACCGCGAGCCCGATAACGCCGGACTTGATTTTTGGCGGAATCAGATCACGTCGTGCGGATCTGACCAGGCCTGTATCGAGGTCAGGCGCATTAATGTTTCGGCGGCATTCTTCCTCTCGATCGAATTTCAGGAGACTGGCTATCTGGTTGAGCGGCTTTATAAAGCGGCTTACGGCGATGCAACGGGCACATCCTCAATCGGGGGGAATCATCCACTCTCCGTACCCATTGTCCGCTTCAACGAGTTTCTGATGGACTCCCAGGAGATCAGTCGAGGTGTGGTAATCGGTCAGCCAGGTGCGGAACAGTTGCTTGAAAGTAATAAGCAGGCGTTCATAGCCTCGTTTGTGCAGCGTCCGCGCTTTACGTCGTCCATACTTACTTCGTGGTCGCCGGCAATGTTTGTCGATCGACTCTTTCTGAATGCCGGTGTGACACCAACGTCGAGCGAACGACAGGCTGCCATTGATGAGTTTGGTGGCGCCATGTTCACCACTGATGCGGGGGCACAGGCGCGGGCCCTACGACGAGTCGCAGAAAACCCGACTTTCAAAATCCAGGAGTTAAATCGAGCGTTTGTCTTGATGCAATACTTCGGTTACATGCGACGAAATCCAAATGACGCGCCAGAGTTTGGGTTGGATTACACGGGCTACGATTTCTGGCTAACGAAGCTGAATCAGTTCAACGGAAACTACATCAACGCGGAGATGGTGAAGGCCTTCATCACTGCGGGTGAGTACCGGCAAAGATTCGGGCCCTGAAGCGTCTCCCCTGGGAGCGCGGGCGTCCCTGCCCCCAATGAGCGCCGCAGGCGCGAACATGCAGTCCGCGTAGGGATCCTAGTGCACTCGCTCGCCGCACGGGCGTTAGTCGATCCTCCAGCCTGCGTGTTACTTTCTCTTATCCCTCGCAACCCCCCTTCGTTTCCCCGGAAAGGCTTTACTCATGATTCGCGATTCTTTCGTAAAACCACACGTTTTGCGTGTCGTTGTGCTATTGCTGTCGGCGTTTGGGATTATTGATGCCGCCGCCATATCAAGCTCCGCATTTTCAAATCCGGCAGTTGAGGCTACTACCGCTTTCAAAACTGCGGCAGTCGCAGCCGCCCCGGTGCAAGGTAGCGGTGGGGTGCCGAAGATTGTCTTTGGCAGCGCCCGCAACGGCGGCAATCACGACATCTTCACGATGGAGCTGGATGGCTCGAACCAGACCAGGCTCACCACCGACGCCGCTTATGACGATCAGCCGAAGTGGTCGCCGGACGGCACGAAGATCGTCTTCATGAGCGACCGCGCCGGCAATTTCGATATCTACACGATGAACGCCGATGGCAGCGCGCAAACGAAGATCACCAGCACGCTCGCGCCGGATGGCTTTCCGGCATGGTCGCCAAACGGCGCGAAGATCGCTTTCGTCCGCGGCGATCTGCGTAATCCCAGCGCGTTTGAAATCTTCGTGATGGATGCGAATGGCGCGAATCAAATCCAGCTCACAACCGACTCGAATATTGATGGAGTGCCCGCCTGGTCGCCTGACGGTACAAAGATAATCTTCATGAGCGGCGGCAGCAGCGTGTTTGCCGCGAACACGTTTGAGATTTATGTGATGCAGGCCGACGGCACCGGGCGCACGCGATTAACTAACAACACCATCGTCGATGGCAACCCGTCATACTCGCCCGATGGCTCGAAGATTCTGTTTGCCAGCGGCGATGCGATGAATCCCAACGGGATCGAAATCTTTGTGATGAATGCCGATGGGACGAACCGAAACCAACTGACCAGCAACGCCGTCACCGATGGCTTTCCCGTCTGGTCGTTTGACGGCTCAAACATCATCTTCGCTTCCGGCAGCGTCGCCGATGAAACTGGCGTCGAGCTATTTGTGATGAATGCCAACGGCAGCAACCGCGTGAAGCTCACCAGCAACGCCGAGCTCGATTGGTTCCCTGACTGGCAAAGAACTTCAACTCCGCCGTCGCAATTGCAGTTTAGCGCCGCCACCAGCAACCCCGGCGAAGGAAGCGGCAGCGTCTTGTTGACTGTCACCCGGACCGGCAATGCGACGGGGATGGCTGCAGTCAACTACGCCACCAGCGATACTGCGGCGGCGAGCGCTTGCAGTGTTATGAGTAGTGCCGCTTCGGAGCGGTGCGATTATCAAATTGCGGCCGGAACCCTAAACTTTGCGCCCGGTGAAACGTCGAAGACGATTTCAGTTTTCCTCGTAGATGATGCCTACGATGAGAACAATGAGAGTTTCACAGTAACGCTTAGCAATGCGAGCGGCAGCGGGGCCGCGCTGGGTTCGCCGGTTTCCACCACCGTGACGATCACGGACAATGATTCAATCAATGGCGCAAACCCGATCGACCAGCCGAGCTTCTTTGTCAGGCAACACTATCGCGACTTTCTTAACCGCGAACCTGATGCGGCGGGCCTCGCGTTTTGGACGAACCAAATCAACTCGTGCGGAGCTGATCAAGCGTGCGTCGAGGTTCGGCGTATCAATGTCTCCGCGGCATTTTTCCTGTCAATCGAGTTTCAGGAGACGGGTTTCCTTGTCTACCGGGTTTACAAGGCAGCTCAGACGCTGACGGATGTTCCAGTGCCCATCAGGTTCGCCGAGTTTCTACCGGAAACGCAGCAGATTGGTCGGGGCGTGGTGGTTGGCGTGGGTAATTGGCAAGCACAGCTCGAAGCAAACAAGCAGGCTTTCCTGTTGGAGTTCGTTAATCGCTCGAGATTCTTGAGCGACCATCCGATTTCGCGAACGCCCGCTCAGTTTGTCGATGCCTTGTACTCGAATGCCGCGGTTACACCTTCGGCAGCCGAGCGGACTGCGGCTATCAACGAGTTTGCCGGCGCCCCAAATACCGCAGACAGCGCGGCTCGTGTGCGGGTGCTGCGGCGCGTCACCGACAACTCGACGCTGATCCAGCAGGAATATAACAAGGCTTTTGTGCTAATGCAGTATTTTGGTTACCTGCGGCGCAATCCATTCGATCCACCGGAACCCAGCCTTAATTACGATGGGTACAATTTTTGGCGTAACAAGCTGAATCAGTTTGGCGGCAACTACATCAACGCGGAGATGGTGAAGGCATTCATTACTTCGGGCGAGTATCGACAAAGATTCGGGCCTATTCCCAGTTTCGTCACACAAAAAAGCCGGACTCAATTTCTGAGTCCGACCTTTTACAATCAAACCAACAGACAGGCAGGAATGCCTGTCCTACTTCAGAAGCGGTCCTTGTATTCGCCCGCAACGATAAACGACTTGACCATCTCGGCGGCGTGGAAATCACCGCCGTGGTTGTTCAGTTTTCCTAACCAGAAATTGTAACCATCGAGGTTGTTGTCTGGCGCGTCGTTTGGATTACGTCGCAGGTAACCAAAGTATTGCATCAGCACAAATGCCGGGTTCTTTTCCTTGATGTTCAGGGCCGAGCTTTCAGCAATCTTGCGCAGCACAGTAGCGCGAGTTTCCGATCCATTGCCGAGGCCGGTCACCAGGGCCGCGCCATTGACGTCGCCTGAGGTCACGCCCGCGGTGGCAATCAGTTTGTCCACGTAAGCCTGATTGCTCATGCTCAGGGGATACGCGCCAGCGGCCGTAAACTCGGGACTGGCAACCCAGGAGTTAAGAAAGGCAACTTTGTTTGCTTCCAGCGTCGCTTGCCAGTTTCCTGGTCCAACGATGACATCTTTGCCAACCGCTCTGGCGTTAGGCATGAAGTTTTGGTAAAGCGGCAGCGTCCCGAAGCTCGTCTTATGAACTCGGTAAACCAGGTAGCCCGTTTCCTGAAACTCGATTGACAGGAAAAACGCGCCGGAAGTGTTAGCGCGCTGGCCGTCGATGCAGGCGGCGTTAGAGCCGCAACCGGCAATCTGGTTCACCCAGAAGTCGAAACCACTCTGGTCCGGGAACCGGCTGAAGAAGTCGACATACTGCTGATTGACGAAGAAATCGGAGTCGTTGATGGTGATAGGGGTATTCGTTCCCGGTCGCAAGCGCAGCGGCTTCACTTTGACGCTGCCGTAAAACAGCTCAGAAGGCAGACCAGCAACTTCGGTCTTAATCTGGAGGGTTGGCGCCTGGCCAAACACACTCAGCGACGCGAGCGAAACCACAAAAACGGCGATGGCAAATCTCATCTTTATTGCTCCTGGCTTAAACTGTCTCAAGGAATGGCCTCAACTGTGGGGTTTCGTCTACCGTTACCGCTTAGACGCTGAGACAAGGGTTAAAGTCTAACTCGTAGCGTCGAGCGGCGTCAAATTCTTGATGTGTTCAGGTAGTGGGTCAGTTTCGCTACCTATGTCCGACAAACTTTAGTTTGTCGATTTCCTAAGGTTACTTTTGAGCAAGCAACGACAAACTGAAGTTTGTCGGACATCAAACTGACCCACTAGCTGTGAACAGCGTTCTGCTGGGAAATCCGTTATTCTGGGGGCTAGGAAGTTAAAATCGGCCTTGATGGTTGCTTGGACTCGCGTCGCCCGCACTAAAAGAATGCGCATTGGAATTGATGCTCTCCCGCTAACGTCACCCAAATCCGGGGTGGGCCACTACACTTTCGAACTGGCGCGCGCCCTGGCCAGGCTCGAAGCGGCTACCCGGTTTGAGCTGCTTTACCCCTCCCCCTATCCGTTGCTGACCTCGCCGGACGCGGGCGACCTTCCCTCCAATTTGAAACTCGAGCGCGTGCGGGTGGGTCCGCTGGGGCGACACTGGTGGTCAGTCGGGCTTCCCCGTCACCTTCGCCGTCACGATTTCCAACTCTTTCACGGGACGAATTACGACGTGCCTTTGTGGCGTCCGTGCGCCAGTGTGCTAACCATCCATGACCTCTCGCCGCTGCTTCACCCTGAGACGCACACCCGGAGAAGCGTACGGCGGGCGCGCCGCCGGTTGCCAATAATGATGCGCTACGCCGACGCAATCATCACACCTACGGAGAGCGTCCGCCTCGAGATTTCTGAACATCTCAAAGTGCCGAGCGAGAAGATCTTTGCAATTCACGAAGCCGCGCGCGAGTGTTTTCAGCCATTGGAATTTGTTGAGACCGAAAATGTGCGACGCCGGCTGGGCGTTCGCGAAGAATTTCTGTTGTCGGTGGGAACACTCGAACCGAGGAAGAACCTGTCGGTGCTCATCAGCGCTTTCGCAGAGGTGACTAAGGCGCGACCGGAAAATGGGTTTCAACTAGTCATCGCCGGTGGCGCCGGTTGGTTGAGCGGCCCGCTCTTTGAAGCCATCAGGACATCACCGGTTAGGGATCGTATTCTCTTAACCGACTATCTCCATGACGAGGATCTACGTGCTCTCTACGCGTCGTGCCGCGCATTTATCTATCCTTCGATTTACGAAGGCTTTGGTTTGCCGCCGCTGGAGGCGATGGCCTGCGGAGCCCCGGTCATTGTGAGCAGCATTCCGGCGTTAACCGAAACTTCGGGTGAGGCAGCTTGGCACTTTGATCCGCAGAGCGTCGGCGACCTGGCAAAGAAGATTCTTGAACTTCTTGACGACGATACGGGAGAGGACACGCGGCGCCGGCTTGCAAGCCTGGGGCAGCGTCGCGCAGCGGAGTTTTCGTGGGAAAGGACCGCGAGGGAAACACTGAAAGTTTATGCAGAAGCCTTGAAGCGTTTCGGTCGTAGCCCGGAGGTCCAGCGTTGAAGATCCGCCTAATGACTTCAGGCAAACTTTCCCCAGCGCGTTTTCGTGTTCTCCTGTTTCTGCTGCTCTGGTTTGCTTATGGAGTGGCAATCAATTCCAGTAACTTGCGCGAGTTTGATCTCCAGCAGGTTGGCGTGCAAGCGATAGTTGAGCGCGGCCATTTCTACCTCGAACATTCGATACCAAATCAACTGCAATCCAAAGGTGACGTCTTTGAGTATCGAGGTCACAATTACGCGGCAAAACAGCCGGGACAGTTTATGGTAGGCGCGGTCGTTTACTTTCTGTTGCACAAGCTCGGCCTGAGTTATGTACATCAGTATCTGTTTACCGCCGCTCTCGTAACATTTTTTACGACCTCGCTGGTGCTTGCGGCCTCCGCCGTAGCATTGTTCGAGTTGGCAAAGGAGCTGGCGGCGGACGGAAGCGGATGCTTCTGGCCTTTGGCCACCACCTTGAGCTATGCGTTGGCAACTACCGCTTTTGCCTACTCCGGCATTGCTCACCACGATGCCCTCGCCACCGGCTATCTGGTGATTGCCTTCTATTTTATTTTTCAGATCTCAAAGACAGGCGCATCGCCGCGAGCGCAGTCACTTAAGGCAGCAGCCACGGGACTACTGCTGGGACTGACGCTAACGACATCGATGTTACCGTTCTCCATGGTTGTTGTTTGCCTGGTCTATTTTATCTCCCTGCGTCGCTGGAGACTGCTGCCGATTTTTCTGCTGGCTCTAATCGCAGGGCTGCTGCCGCTTTTCATCTACAACGCAGTCAGCTTTGGCAATCCATTTCTGCTGCCAAATGTCGCGGGCGCGAGCATGTTCTCGGACACGTTCATCTATTTCGATCCCAGGAACCTCGGGAATAAGTTGGGTTTTTATGCGGGCGCACTGGCGGTTTATGTGCCTGTCTTCGCCGTTGGCTTATTTGGATTGTCGTACTACCCCAGCAAGCTGAAGCGCGGTCCGGCGTTTCTAACGCTGCTGGCATTGATGATCGCTTTGGGTATCTTTGTCCTGAATATCAAATCGGACGGCGATTGCCAGTTTGGGCCGCGCTATCTGCTTCCGGCGATGCCTTTCGCGTGTCTCGGGATCGCCGGGTACAGTTATCTTTCCCATTCCTTTGAACGCCGGCTGGCTGCTGTGGTTGTAATACTGGCGGGTGTTGTTTCTTTTGTCATCAATCTCGTCGGAGCATCGCGGGGAGCGATGAGTTGTCCGCACGGGGAAAACGCTTTTTGGAGTAATGTCGCGACGTTTCAATCTGGTGAGGTGGTCTGGACTTACCCGCTCGCATCGTGGCTACTCTTGCCGTTGTTGATCTGCACCGTCCTATTTGTTGTGCACATCGTCGCCTGGCGAAAAACTATTAGTGGGTCATCATAGATGACCCTGTACTGAAGACCTCAATCCTTCATCCGATAGAGATAGATCGAGTTGCCAAACGTCGCTTCCGGTATTCGAGTGCGATACTCGGCCAGGTAGTTGACGCGTTGCTCGTCAGACAGGGTTCTGCCCTCTTCATCCGCCTGCAGGGCGATAGTCGAGCCATTGAGAAAGCCGGCGCCAATCGCCACGTAGCGCGTGTCTGGTATTACACGGCCGGGCTTGGGAAAGATTTCGTGATAACGAATGTCGAACAGTCCCAGCGTCCCCCAACCTCCGGAGACAGCACCGCGCACATCTGTCTCTCCGCGCGCGTGCAAATACTCAGCTAAGGCGCGCGCATCGTCGCCCCATTCAACATTCGAATCAGACAAGTACCACCAGTGAGGATGTGCAGATGCGAGCTGATTCATGTAAGGAATGTAGTCTGGATACGCCCGCAGCATCTCGACGCCCATCCAGCCAAATGTTAGCACCAGGACTGCGACAATCAGTCGTTGCGCGTATCTGACCCTTAACAACCGGTCAACAAGCACACCCCCGGCAATGAAGAGAAAAGGATACGCGGGCAGAAAATGTCTGATTCCAATGTTGATTCGGCTGGACATCGAAAATGCTGCATAGAGCGCAAAGGGTACAATCAGCCACAGAAACCGCCAATCTCTTTTCCAAGTAGCCCACAATGCCCACCCGAGCGCGGCCACCGAGAGAATTAGAAACGGCAACGACGTCTTGATTGCGAAAGCAACCGGAAAGTAGTACCACCAACCATTTCTATTGTATTGGCCCAGCAGCGATGTGGGATGTCCATCGCGATTGTGCAGCAAAACGTTGTACTGGCCGAAAAGAAAGTAAGTAGGCACGACCTTCGATCCAACGTTGAAAAATGTCATCCACCGGTCGAAAGTTGGCGCTGACATCGTTTGCACCCAGCGCACGTCGGCTGGTTCGATTGGCGGACTGCGAAAGTAGTAGGCAGCATTGACTACGAAGAGAATGGCGCAGATCACTAAAGCCAGATGGATGGCGATCTTTTTGCGACTTTCTCGCAAGCGCGGCGCGAGGATGAAACCGGCTACTACCAGACAACCAAGTACCGGAAGCAATATGATCATGGAAAACTTAACCACCAGCGCCAGCCCGCTTACTAGGCCCAGTAGCAGTGCGGGTCGAGAGCTGCGCGCAGCCAGGTAATAACGAAGGGTAAAGAAGAAAAGCAGGAAGACGAAAGCGACCGGCAGATCCGTGTGCACCAGACGACCGTGGCCGAGCACGGTGGGCTCCAAGGTGTAAAGCGCAACGGCCAGGATCGCGGGCCGCTCGCCAACGAGATCGCGCGCATAGAGGAAAATGAGTACACCAAGCCCGAGCGTGATTAGAATCATCATCGCCCGCGTCCAAAATGAGATCGCCTCAAATGGTTTTTTATTGTTGGGCCAAAACTGGTCGAGATACTTCCAGGTTTCTTCCGAGTAGTTTCCGATTACCTCATTTACCGACGTCACCGCTTCGTTTGGTTGTATAAAGAGAAGCGGAAGCGCTGCCCACATCTTGATCAGTGGCGGGTGTTCATTATTGAGTTGGAACTTTCCCGCGACGAGATGGTAGTATCCGGCCGGAATGTGAACAATTTCATCGTTAGTAATTGTCTTGCGTGAAAGCGCCGCGAAGAGATTAAGGGCCATAAGCAGGAGCAGCGCCGCACACACCACCTCGGCCCGGTGCGCGACAACCGACTTTCTGATAACGGCCAGGCGAAGTGCGATCCGCTCGCGGAACGCTGCTCCAGACGCCGGCGCTATGTCCTGTTTCTGCTTCAATGCATCTTCCATTCAATCTTCGCTCTAAAATAACCCCGAGTTGTGCGACCGCCATAGTAGTCACGCTGTTGCCGCTCGTCTATTTTTTCCCAGCCGTTCGCGGCGCGCTCATCCTTTGTCCGGATGAAGGCGTGATCTACAACGTGCCCATTCGAGTGTTGGTGGCCCAGATTTTTGCCGGTGGCAACTTCCCACTCTGGAATCCCTACATCTTCAGCGGCATGCCGCTATTCGCTTCGGCTCAAGCCGGCGTGCTCTTTCCGCTAAATTGGTTCTATCTCGCCTTCAATCCCGCCCTGGCAACGAACCTGATGATGCTCGCCACTTACATGCTTGCCGCACTCGGTGCTTACCTCTACGCGAGGCGCAGCGGATCGAGCATTGCTGGAGCTACAGTTGCCAGTCTCGTTTGGCAAGGTAGCGGTTTCCTCGTTGCCCAGATTGGTCACACAAACATTGTGCACACGGCAGCGCTTTTGCCATGGCTGTTTTGGACCATTGACGGTTACGCGGGCAGTGGGCGGCGCTGGTCTGCTTTTCTCCTGGCTGCTCTCGTCGCCGCGCAAACGTTCGCTGGTCACCAGCAGACCCTTGCCTACGGGCTGGTGCTCGCCGGTGCCTACGCGCTCGTGATGTCGCGCGGCGAACGTGATAGCGCTGTCAGACGTCGTTATCTGTACTCGCTTGGGTTTCTGTTAACCGGATTGTTGCTGGCCGCGGTGCAAATCTTACCGACGCTCGAACTGACGCGCAACAGCGTGCGCGCTTCGGCAACTTACGATTTCTTCTCGTCGTTTTCACTCCCGCCGCGCATGCTCACACTTTTCTTCGCGCCTTATCTTTTCGGCGGCGGCGACGGCGGAGTGTTTCGTGCTCCTTACACGGGCGAGGCTTTCTACAACGAGTACATCGGCTACGCCGGACTATTGACACTCGCGCTCGCGGCGCTTGCCGTCGTAGTCAAGCGCGACCGGCGCACAGTCTTCTGGAGCGCCGCCGCCGTCGTTTGCCTGATGCTGAGCCTGGGTCGCTTCCTGCCTTTCGACGCTTACAAACTGGTCCACTGGCTTCCCGTTTTGAATTTGTTTCGCGTGCCGGCGCGTCACCTAATGGAGGTTGATTTCGCGCTGGCAGTACTCGCCGGGCGCGCGCTGACTTCGCTCCCCGCAATGCCTGACCGAGCGAAGGCGACGCGGCTCGCGCTAATCGCCGGGGCCAGTGTCGCCGCGCTCACGTGTTTGGCCGTGACTTTGTTTCGTCCGGTTGGCTTCCGCCTGGGCCGCCAGGCGCCGGTTAGCTTTCTGCGCGCACCGGAATTGTTCGTGCCCGTTGTGATTGCTCTGCTCAGCGCCTGGGCAATGTGGCACTTCGCGCACAGTTCGGATCGACGATATGCACGCAGCCTGTTGCCGCTGCTGGCCGTGCTCATTCTTGATCTTGGTCTTTGGGGGCAGGCGAGCGGTTGGCGACTTTCGCCGACGCCGGCCCACCCAATCTGGCGTCAGCCAAAAATTGTGGACACGTTGCGCGCGTTACAAACTGCCGACGGCGGTGAGCCCTCCAGAGTGCTCACCGAAGTCCAGCCGTTTTTCGTTAACCAGGGTCGCGACGAGGACGAAAAATACCGGCTGGGCGATTTCATGATGACGTTGCAGCCGGACACCGCGATGATGCACCGCATCGAGAACGCGGCCGGCTACGACGGTTTTGGACTTAAGCGCTACAGCGATCTCGCCGGCGAGATGAAACTCTGGGGTGAACTACCGGATCCGGCGCGCAGCGTGCGCGGGCCAGGACGCGAGTTTGATCTGCTCAATGTGCATTATCTTGTGAAGCAAAGTCCGGGCGGCGAAACGCGCCGTCGCGCCGCTGAACGAGCGCCGCTCGCGCCGGCGCAGGCTGCGGCTCCCGAGACCATCAGTTTAGGCGGCGTCGCATTTGCAAAAGAAGATCTCGGAGCGCCGTCGTTGGGCATCGGCGAGCGGCTCGTATTCTCGACGCCGCTCACGGAAGCGAGCCGAATTGCCCTGGTGACCAGTCTCTCCTGGTCCGAGCAATTGAAAGACGGCGATGCGGTGGGCCGCGTAAGCGTTCGCAGCGAGGCTGGCGAGAGATTCGAGTTCACCATCCGCGCCGGCGAACACAGCGCGGAATGGGCCCACGACCGCGCTGACTTGCGCGGCAAGATTCGTCATCGTCGCGCGCCAGTCGGCACTACCTTCACAGTCGAAGATCCGGCGGGCAACTTCGAGGGGCACACCTACGTCGCGGTTTTCCAACTTCCCAAGAAGGTGCGACTGCGCGGCGGCGAGATCGATGTGTCGATGAATAAGGACGCGCCGAAGCTAATTCTCGACGTCAAGCGCGTGTCGCTTCTGAAAGACGAAGTTGCCGAGCCGCTGCGTGGTGAGCGGGTTGAGAAACTCTCCGCCGCGGAGACGGGATTTTTCGAAGGCGAGGCTGACCGTCATTTCAAGGGAATGGGCGGCGGAAGGTGGTTCCTCACCTCGGAAGACGAGTATCTGATGATCTATCGCAACTCCAGAGCGCTGCCACGCGCCTGGCTAGCTACCGAGACCATTGGGCTGTCGGATGAGGCCACGCTTCAGACCATTCGCACGGGCCTGCTTCCTGGCGGTCACGCGTGGGACCCGCGGAAGACTGTTCTCGTGGATCAGCAAACTACAACTCAGCTAGCCGCATCTACCGCAGACGTGCCGGGAGGGAACTACGCCAGCGTGACGAAGGACGATCCGAACCGGCGCGAGCTGACCGTGTTCGGGGACACGTCCTCAATTCTCGTTCTGAGCGAAAACCACTATCCGGGTTGGCAGGCGACGGTTGATGGGAAAGCGGTGGAGACGCTACGGGTTAACTACAATCTGCGCGGGGTGGTCCTGGGGCCGGGAAAACACATCGTTGAGTTTGTGTATCGTCCGAAGTCTGTGCTGATCGGTTTGTTGATTTCGTCGCTGACGGGAGCGTTGCTACTGGCGTGGTGTTTGTCTCGAAAGCCCAGCTAGAGCGCGCGCTTCTGCTTCGCATTTTCACTTCAGCTTATGTCAAACGGCAGGAGGAGCGGCTGCGACCCCTGCTGCTCAAACCAGGCGACGTGCTGGGCCACGAGGTCTACTTTCAAGCGGTAGCTGCCCGGCGCAACGGGCGCGCGAAAACTGATCACAGTTTCCGCAGCCTCACCGGCGCCGATGGCCCGGGGCAGCGGGGGTTCACCATGGCGCTCGCTTAAAACCGACCCCGCATCATCCATCAGCAGGACTCCGAGCATCACCGCGCCTTTGCGTTGCGCGGGGCCAGTCAGCCAAACAGTGTCGCCGGTATTCTCGATCCGCAGTCGCACTGAAACTTCTGAGTAGGGCAAGACTGTCACGGGAAATTCGTCAACCAACTCGATACTCGCAGAGAGCTTGCCGGGCGCGCGGCTGTCTCGTACGTCACCCCCGCTGCTGACGCCATCCACAACTTTCTTGCAAAGCAGATAATTGATTTGGGCTGGATCGATTGCCACGCGGCCATCCTCAACTGTGTCGCGCTCAAAAAGTCCATTCGCGCTGACGTAGTCGCCAATCACTTTGAAACCGTGCGCGACGACGAGGGAACGTAGGTATTCCGGATCGAAGGGCGATTCGAGCGTTGAAAATTCGCGCATCACGCCGACCAGTTCTTCCTCGGTCGCGGAACCCTCTTCCGGCTTGTCGCCCTCCAGGATGAAAAGGAGACCATTGCGCGAAACCATTGCCGATAGGTGACTCATAACGGCATGTTCATCTACGAAGTGATGCAGCGAGTCGTAACAAATCACTGCGTCAAACTTTTCGGCGAGCGGCGCGGTCTCCACGTCGTGCGTGAGAAAGCGGCAGCGCAGCGGCGTTTCATGATCCACCTTGTAAGGCGTTCGATCCAATCGTTCACGCGCCATTTGAATCAGGTCGTCGCTGATGTCGATGCCGGTCACGTCGTAGCCGAGCCGCGCGAAGTATTCGCTGAGCCAGCCTGAGCCGCAACCGACATCCAAAATGCTGGCGCCGGCGGGCAGTGCGAGCGTGACGGCCATGTTCGCGAAGTCGGTGAAGTGGCGATGGGTTTCCTCGTCCATGCCGTCGCCAGTGTGTTTCACAGGTTTATTGGCGAGGTTGTAGAAAGGTTTGGTCCGCAGATAGTAACTGCGCTCGGCGTCGAGCATCCCCGGATATTCCACCGCGGCGCGTTTGTAATCAAGGCCTTCGATCTTGGCCAGGCGACCAGGTTTTGGAGCTACCGGATCAGAAGCCGCGTGTCCATTTCCGTCTGAGCTGTTGGCCGGAGCGCTCGCTATGCGGTTTGTCGTATGGGTCGCTTCACTCTGTAGCCCGTTGCCCTTCAAGGTGGCGGCAGGTGCGAGCAGTGCTAGTTCTGAAGCAACTCCGCCGAGCAGCTTTTCATCGTTTGCGCGAAACCCAAGGTGGGACAGTTCGTCGGCGACGCCGTTGATTAAATGTCTGCGCGGCCGCAGCTCGATTACCTCGCGGACAAAATTAATGTATCGCTCGGCCCCCTTCTCAATGTTGTGATTGGCCAACACGTGACGGCGGGCGTTCCGGCCTATTTGCTGTCGCAGCGGCGTGTTCTCGATAAGTTCGCAAAGATATGCCTCAAGCAGGGAATCGGCGTACTGGTCCTGGTCAATCTTGACTACCGCGTTGTCGGGGAATTCCGAGAAGGCGCCGACATTGGAAACAATTGCGGTCACGCCGGCCGCCATGATGCGGCAGAGACTCGCGGAGGTTTCGCCGACGGTGCGCTCACGCAGATTAAGCGCGATGTCGGTGGCTGCCATCCGCCGCTCAAACTCTTCCATGCTCAGGTGACCGGTGATCGTAACCCGGTCTTCGATGTCGTATTTGCGGACCAGCGCGCGCACGTCGAAGAAAGAATTCGGCTCACCGACCAACGTGTAGTGGAAATCATGATCGGGTTTGAGCGATGACAGAGCGCGCAACACTCTCTCTATTCCTTTACCCGGCGTGATGAGTCCGAAGTTGGCGAGTTGTGTCGTGCGGCTCGCGGCGCCGGCTCCTTCAGGCGCTTTTCTAATCGCGACGCCCGCCAACTCTTGATTCAACCGCGGCTTGATCGGCATGTTGATATGGGCCACCGGGACGGTCGGAACCAATGCTGCGAAGCGCGCCCGACCCCATTCCGAATGCACGATGATGCCTTCCGCCGCGCGGGCGAGTGCAGCATTGAGCGGGAAGGTAAGCGGCGCGGCGGCGTGTGGCGGAGTGGCGCCGCGGCGCGCATATTCTTCGGCCGTCGCTCGCTCGCGCTGGCCATGGCAGATTTCGATCTCGTCAAGATAGCTGCGCATGTCGCCCTCTGCGCGGGCCTGGCCGAGAAAGAAATCCTGCAAGGCAAAGTCATGGAAAACTACGACGCCGGGATGTTCGCGCATGACGCGCGCGATGCCGGTGTGGTAACGATGATCGTTGCCCATGTGGTAAATGATGGCGTCACACTCTGGCAGCGATTCAAGAATTGCCGGATTCGCGCGGTAGTCGTGCCAGCGAAATCGCGCTAACAATTCCTGGGTGCTCGGTCGGAAGCCATCAACGAAGAGTTCGATCTCGGCATGCGCAGCGAGATAGGGCAGCAGTTCTTCGCTGTAGTCGGAAATGCCCGATGGCTGCGGATTGACGGGACTGAAGTAGGCTAGCTTCATTGGAACAGAATACAGAAGTCAGAAGTCAGAAGTCAGCGGTCAGAAGTCAGCGGTCAGAAGTCAACGGTCAGAAGGAAGAAAGCACAAGGCAAAACGCAGAAGGCAGATGAGCAGTTGCGATGGGATCGCTTGTTGAATTCCCGATCCTCTTCTGTCTCCTGACTTCTGACTTCTGCCTTCTGATCTTCTGCCCCTTACGCCATCGCCACGTTATAGTGCGCGGCGAAGAGAGCCAACATTAGACTAAACAGAACGAGCGAAACCACGCGGTATACCTCGTCAAAACGCTCGTGCCGTCCGGCAACGGATAGCGCCATAAAAACCGGAAAGAGCACCACCGTGTATCGACCTTGCGATTGCAGGATCTGCGACGAAAGCGAAACGACCACCGACATTAGAGTGTAACAGGCAAGCGGCCACGACTGCCGCCGCCGGAGCAGCACAATGCCGCAGACAATCGCGGTCAACGCACAAACGAAATTGAGAAGCCGGAAGTCCCACGGGATCACAATCAACGTCGGCTCTCTGACGTACTGATAGAGCGTGTTCAGGAAAAATCCGCTGGTGCGTCCCCAGGCGACGAGAATGTCCTTAAACGCAAACGCATTGCCCGTGTGCAAATAGAGATAGTACATGAAAGCGAACAGGCCACTGGGGACGAGAGCCAGCCACAGTAAACGCGGCTTCCAAAAGTCTCGCCGCAGGAAGTCGCGAAACGAAGAACTTCCGTAAGTGTGCCAGTAAATCAGGAACAAGGCGGGCAACAGGAGCACACCAGTCACGCGAGTTGCCGAGGCGAGTGCGCCGCAGAGGCCAGCCAGCCACCAACGCTCACGACGCGCTGCGTAGAAACTACCGAGCGTCAGAAAAAGAAAAAGCGATTCGGTAAGTGGGAGCGAAAAAAAATAGCTGGTAGGAAAAATTGCCAGATAGAAAAGCGTGCGGCGGGCTTCCTTGTCTTCGAGTCCAAAAGCGAGCGCCAGCTTGTAGAGCAAAATGAGCGCACCGAAGAAAAATAAGTTGGAGAGAAAAATGCCGGTGAGCATAAACTCGCCCGTCAACCTGGCCGCAGCCCGCCAGACCATCGGGAACAGTGGGAAGAAAGCCCAGTTGCGTTGCTCGTCGACGCGAAACGGGCCGGCGTGGTAGCCGAGTTCAGCGATGCCCAGATACCAGTTAACGTCGGCGACCTGAGCGTTCTCGCGCAGCAACCGCGCCACGGGAACCTTGTCGAGATGGAAGTTAAACTCGCGGCTGGTGTTGTATTGGCCGGTGGAGATGTGGCCCATTTGTCCGCCGATAATCATTACGAGGAAAACGAACGGGCGGGTCAGCAGGAAAACGTAGAGGGCGGCGCGCAGCGCGTGGTCGCGGGTGATGCGAGACAGAAGGCCGGGACGGATTTTTGCGCCGTCGCCTTCCTGGGTCGCGCCCCGCGGACCTGGTTGGGCGTTTGCGCGCGTCTCCGCGAGTTCTCCTATGGACATGATGAATGGATCCTTTGCCGTGCCTTGAAGGAAAAACGAAGGCCGCAGCGAAGGAACAAGATATGATAAAGTCCGCGCCACCCGCAACAACGGCTGTTTTGCTAAGAAGCGGTAGTAGTGCAGGAAAGCGCCGCCGGTCGCGCGCCTTTGTCGCTCGGAGTTTTCACAGACGCTTTTTGCCGGTAGGATTTCCGGTCGCAGCGGCGGCATTTGAGGACTGTCGATAGCATGCTCGTATCAATCGTAGTGCCCTGTTACAACGAGGAAGCCGTGTTGGCAGAACTTCACGGCCGGCTCATCGCAATGATCGAAAGCGTTGCCGACGCCCGCTTCGAAATAATCTATTCAGATGACGGCAGCCGCGATCGCACCCCCGACATCCTGCGGCAACTGCAGGAGAGCGACAGCCGGGTTCGAGTGGTTTCCCTCGCGCGAAACTTCGGTCACCAACTCGCGGTAACAGCCGGGCTCGAACACGCCGGCGGCGACGCCGTAGTTATTATCGACGCCGATCTCCAGGACCCACCCGAAGTAATCCCGGAAATGATCGCGCGCTGGCGCGATGGTTATCAGGTTGTGTATGGGTTGCGAGGCAAGCGCGAAGGCGAGACAACGTTTAAGCTTTGGACCGCGAAACTTTTTTACCGGCTGATCAATCGCCTCTCCGAAGTCGAGATACCTCTGGACGTGGGTGACTTCCGGCTGATCGACCGCCAGGTGGTTGACGTGTTGCTGGAGATGCCCGAGCGAGATCGCTTTTTGAGGGGAATGATTAGCTGGGTCGGCTTTCGACAGGTCGCTGTAATTTACGACCGCGCCGCGCGCCACGCAGGTCAAACAAAGTATCCGTTGATCAAGATGCTGCGCTTTGCTGTTGACAGCGTGATCTCGTTTTCGTTTGCGCCGCTACGACTGGCCATCTGGGTTGGGTTCGCTGCGATCGCGGCGGCCATTGTTGGCATCGCTTACGCGCTCATTATCCGTTTCTACACTACGACGTGGGTCCGCGGCTGGGCTTCAATCTTTACCGCGGTGCTTTTTCTGGGCGGTGTCCAACTGATCACGCTCGGCATCGTCGGAGAATATGTCGGACGGATCTATGCCGAGGTGAAGATGAGGCCACTGTATGTTGTGCGGGAGCGGCACGGTTTCGACAAACCCGAGCAGACGACAGAAACGTTCCGTTGAGGTTGAGCAAAACGAGTTGACTCGTCTTTCGCATGAAGGTCCGGATGAACAGCCGGCGCGGCGCAGGCTCTTAGACCGCGAGCCGGTAATCATCTTCGTGTTTCTGTCCCTCGCGGTCCTGATGACCTGGCCCTGGGTCTTGCACCTTCGCGATGCCATTTCGGATCCCGGCGACCCTTATCTCATAAGTTGGATCATGTGGTGGGACTATTACCAGACCTTCCACGATCCGTTGAATCTCTTTCACGCGCCCATCTTCTACCCCTACAGCTACTCGTTGGCCTTCAGCGAACACAGTTACGGCTTGGCGCTTCCTTTCTTTCCGCTCTTCGCGCTCGGCGCTACGCCGCTCATGGTGTTGGGCATCGCCACGATCACCGGGTTCGCGTTTTCCGGCTACGGCGCGTTTCGACTGGCGCGAACTCTGACGGGCTCAAATGGCGTCGCCTGGGTGGCGGGAATCGTTTTCGCGTTCATCCCTTATCGCTTTCATCAGTTGTCGCACACCCAGTATTTGTTTGCCGGATGGGTACCGTTGCTGCTCGAAGCGCTGGTTCTGTTTGCTCGTGAGCGGAGCTGGAAGCGGGCGATCTGGCTGGGCGCCGCGTTTACGATGAACGCGCTGACCTGCATCCATTGGTTTGTTTTGACGATGATTCCGCTGGGTGTGTCGGGAGCCTTTTTGGTTACGCGCTATCGCATCTGGACGGATCGCAATCTCTGGCTGCGCGGCGGCTTGTGTCTGGCGGTGGGGACGCTGGTGCTGTTGCCGTTCCTGATTCCGTACCAAAAAGTGTCGCAAATTTATCAGATGACGCGCAGCCGCGCCGAAGCAGCTAGTTACTCTGCTGATTTGGGAAACTGGCTGTCGGCCGACAAGCTGAACAAGATCTGGGACGGCTTTGGACCTTCAGGCGGTCCCGGCGAACGAGCGCTGTTTCCCGGCCTGTTGCCGTTGCTGCTGTTGCTGGCCGCGATTTTTCTCGCCCGCACGGGCGTCACAAATCATCACCAGGCTGCGCTGCATGACCACGACGACGACCTGGGCCAACCGCCAGCTCGCGGGCCTTCGCGCAGACTGCTGCTGCTGGATGCGACGGTGATCGGTGCGCTGGTGGTGGCCACTCTGGCTTACGGTTATCACGGCACCGGCATCCGGCTCCTTGGTATCAACCGTCTGCTGATCACCGATGCCGACAAGGTGCTGCTGTTTGGCGCGGTCGTGTTTTTCGTGCGCATCGTGATCGCGTATCCACGCGTCATGCGTTTCCGCGGCGACCACTGCCTGATTGAGACGCTGCGCGCGAAGCGCCGCTCCGACGTCTTTGGCGTTGGGTTAATCTGGCTGGTGCTCGGTTTTTTTGGTTCGCTGGGGATAAACTTCTTCTTCCACCGCTTCCTGTTTGAAAACGTTTTCCTGTTCCGCAGCCTGCGCACGCCGGCGCGTTGGGCGATGATTGCTTACGTCGGTCTTGCCTTGCTGGCCGGGCTGGGCGCGAAACAATTGGCTGAACGGATCGCGCGCCGTCGCCCGAAATTCCGCGCCGCGTTTACTTTTGCAATCATTTGCGTGGTCCTGCTATTCGAGCAGCGGGCCGCGCCGCTGCCGCTCGTGCACGGCGAGCCCAACCCTGACGCAGTCACAGTTTACTTGCGAGACACAGCAATGCGCGGCGGCATCGTGCACCTGCCCGCCGGCGGAAAGACCGGCAACTATCGCTACGTGTTGCGACAAGCCGATCATCGCCGTCCACTGGTGACAGCGATTTCCGGTTTCGGCACGCCCATCCTGACTGAAGTGGAAACGCTCTCGCAGGCCGATCCCATACCTGATAGGTTTCTCGATCTGCTGGAGGAAATCCCGGCGTCGTATCTCGTGGTCCACGATTCGGTCTTCGAGCCGCGGGAGCGCGCGGCTGTCAGCGATTTGCTGCAACGGGGAATTGCCGGCGGGCGATTGCGATATATCAAGCGGTTCGCTGGGAGCGGGATCAATGGAAATGAAGGCGCGGATCTTTATGCAGTCACGAAGGTCGAGCCTGGCGCCATCAGCCAGTCGGCACCGCCCGCAGCTCAGCCGCGCCCTGCTCTGGCTGCTCTGCTTCAGGATGATCCGACAGTGCTGGTTAGGCATTTCGACGATTGGAGTTTTGCTCTTGAACGTTTGTATTTGGTTTCTTATGGACGGCTGCCGAAGTACCAGGAGTTTGTCGCGGACGCACGCGCTCTGGCGCAGGGCGTGACGGTTGGTGAGCCTGGCTGGCAAGACAAGCTGGGCGAAAACTTCACGGCCTTTGCTGAGACGTGGATTAATCGCCCGGAGTTTGCGAAGCGCTACGCCGGCAAGTCGGATGAAAACTCTGTGGCCGAACTATTCCAAAACGCTGGAGTGACTCCCGCCGACGCGGTGCGGGCTACGCTCGTTTCCGGACTTCGCGAAAACACCGAGACGCGCGCCACTGTGTTGCGGAAGGTGGTTTCGAATGAAGGGGTGGTGCGGGCAGAGAGAGACCGGGCGTTAGTCCTGATACATTATTTCGGCTATCTTCGCCGCAACCCGGACGACTCGCCTGACAACAATTTGAACGGCTTTGACTTCTGGCTGGCTGAATTTAGAAAGACGGGCGACGCGGAACAGTTGCGGCGCGCGTTTACGCTGACGGGCGAGTACGAGGCGATTCTGGAAAAGAAAAAGTGACAACAGACGCGGACAAATCATCAGATCGCGCGGGCGCGGGGTGCCTTTCGGTGGTGGTGCCGGTTTACAACGAAGCAGCCACGCTGGCCGAGGTGGTGCGCAAGCTGTTGCTCATTCCGCATCTCCTCGAAGTGGTGGTCGTCGATGATTGCTCGACCGATGGCACCAGCGAGTTGGCGATGTCCCTGGGCGCGCAGGACAAACGCGTGCGCGTCACGCGACACGAACGGAATTCGGGAAAGACCGCGGCGCTCAGAACGGGTTTCGCGCTGACGACGGGCGAAATCGTCATCGTGCAGGACGCCGATCTGGAATACGATCCGACGGAAATCGCCGGGGTGATCCAACCGATCATCGATGGCCATGCCGACGTCGTTTATGGTTCCCGCTTCCTCGTCAAGAAAGCTGCGCGCGTCCTCTACTTCTATCACTATGTGGCCAACAAGCTGCTGACTTACTTCTCAAACGTGCTGACTAACCTGAACATGACTGACGTGGAAACCGGCTACAAGGCTTTTCGCGGCGACATCATTCGCGCCATGACTATCAACTCGCGTGGCTTTGGTTTTGAAATTGAGGCTACGGCAAAAGTCGCCAAGCTCGGCTGCGCGGTTTATGAAGTGCCCATCAGCTACTACGGACGCACTTACGAAGAAGGGAAGAAGATCCGCGCTCGCGACGGCCTCAGCGCCTTCTGGTTCATCCTGCGATTTAACCTGCTGTGTTCGCGACGTGCATCCTTCAAGAGCCTTCCCGGGCTGAAGCGCACGGCGATTACGTCTCACCAGAAGCAGTGACCACTCGTTGCTTTCTTCACTTTTGCCGGTAAACCCTAAACTGTCCGCGCTCCTGAATCATTTCGCAGTTTGCGCACGGTAGCTCGTGGCTGATGACGACTGCTCCGGGCGGCGACGCTTCATCGCCGGAGATGCGCTGGAAGTTGTTCACACCGGCGCCGCGCAGCGTCGCATACCAGTAGGCGTAAACGTATGCAGCCGGCGTTTTGTCGTGCAGGTAAATTGGACGCTGCGCTTGATCCAATGCGGGCGCGAGGAGATCCGGGTAGTAACTATCGAAGGCGTCAACTCGCTGCGGCGAGGTGTGAAAACTTTCCTGGAAAAAAGCGCCCTGCAAAATAATCGCCACCGCCAGAGTTGCCAACACCTCTCGTCGCCCGTTCGGCCAGCCGGCGGTTGGGTCCAGCAGAAACTCGATCGCAGGCACAGTCAGCACGATCAGAAAAACCGGCAACGCGATCAGGCGCAAGGTGTGGAAGTGGTCGAGCGTGAGCGCTGCGGGTATTGGTGAGACTGCAAGCCCGTAGACTATGAACCGCCACCAGGCATCGCGCCAGCGTTTCAAAACGACGAAGGCGAAGCCCATCAAAGCGAGAAGTGTGGCGCCGGCCAGCAGGCTGCCCATCCCGGGCAGATGATGGCGCGGTTCCGGATCGCCCTTCAGCAGCCAACTGCGCGGACTAAAATTGTGAATGTAGTTGCTGGCGAACCGCGCGGCGATCTGGACGCGGCTGTCTTGGGGTTTGACGTAGGTAACGTGTTTGAAGCGCTCGCTGAGTACTCCGGGATGGCGCAAGGTGAAATACCCGATCGGCAGCAGCGTCAGGCCAAACATAATCCAGGTGAGCATTACGGCGCGCCAGCGCCCGCGGGTCAGAAAGAGCGTCAGGCCAAACGCAAAGAGCGGCGCCAGCAAACGGCCGGCGGAATAGGTGTAGAACATCAAGCCGAGCAACGTCCCCAGCGCCGAGGAGATCGGCACCGACCACTTCGCGCTCTTCGACGCGCGCAGCAGCAGTAGGAGAAACAGCGCGAGCAGCGCAGGAAACAGCGCAACCTCAAATACCAGACGACTGATCTCGAAAAACCATGGTGTCAGACCTGCGGCCAGAAAGACGACTAGTGCCGCCACGCGTCGTCGGGTTATTTCGAAAGCCAACAACCCCAGCAGCAATGCTGCGGCCAGCCCGGCGGCTGCGCTCAATATTCGCGCCGCACGAATGCTCGGACCAGTGACCTTGAAAATTGCCGCGAGCGCATAGATGTAGACGGGGCTCTTGTATTCGCCGAACGCGCGAAAGTAGAGTGGTAAGGTGTTGCCAAACTCATCAACGCCGTGGGTCGCAATCGTGTGCGCGCTGTAAGCAATCGAAGCTTCGTCGACGAAAAAACCGCCGGGCCTTTGAGGAACTCCGGCAAAGTAAGCTACTACCAGAATTAAACTCGCGGTCAGCAGAACTATTTCCAGGCGACTGCGTCGGTTTCGTTTCATAGTGGCGGCCGTTATGATACTTCAACTCGGGAACGAAGAGTCTACGATCCACTAAATACACGAATTGACACTAACGGCCCTTTCGCACCGTTCGCGTGCTTTTGTGGATCATGCTTGTTGGTCCATTACAGGTTGACGGGACAGACGATCCGCCTGACAACAACCTGGTGGGATTCAATTTCTGGCTGGGCGAATTAAACCGCACTGGCGACCAACGCAGCGTCAGCC
>JANMVC010000534.1:0-5203 GCA_031392315.1 Pyrinomonadaceae bacterium
GTCTTCTTGTCTGAGGTGAGGAGGATGCAGTAACTCTTCTCTGCGCCACGACCGACGCGCCCGCGCAGTTGGTGAAGCTGGGAGAGACCGAATCGTTCAGCATGTTCCACGATCATCAGCGAAGCGTTAGGAACGTCCACCCCAACTTCGATCACAGTCGTTGAAACCAATATTTGAATCTCGCCGGCGACGAAACGTCGCATCACCAGCTCTTTTTCAGCGGACTTCATCTTCCCGTGCACCAGGCCAACGGAACACTTGGGAAAAACTTTGTCGCGCAGATATTCGTAGCGCTGCGTCGCATCTTTGAGATCCATCTTCTCTGACTCTTCCACCAGCGGATAGACTACATACACCTGACGTCCGGCGCGTATTTCAGCCGAGATCAGTTTCTTGGCGTCTGAGCGCTGCTCCTCGCCCATCACCATCGTTTCAACGGGCGTTCGTCCAGGTGGGAGCTCGTCGATTTGGGAAACGTCGAGGTCGCCATAAATCGTCATCGTAAGCGAGCGCGGAATTGGCGTCGCCGTCATCACCAACACATCGGGATTGAGGCCGCGCGCTCGCAACTCCGCGCGCTGCATTACACCGAATCGGTGTTGCTCGTCAATAACGGCTAATCCAAGGTTCTTAAACGAAACAGCTTCCTGAATTAGCGCCTGGGTTCCGATGCAAGCGTGAATCTCGCCAGCGGCGAGAAGCGCGTGCAGCTCTCTTTTCTGCGCGGCGCGCAGCGCGCCGGTCAGGAGTTCTACCCGGTAGGGCGTTGGCGCGAGGAGCCGTTTAATGTTGCGTGCATGTTGTTCGGCGAGAATTTCTGTCGGCGCCATCAGCGCGGTCTGAAAGCCGTTTTCCATCGTGGCCAACATGGCGATCAGAGCCACGATAGTTTTGCCGCTGCCGACATCGCCTTGCAGCAGACGATTCATCGGCGCCTCAGATTTGAGATCTTTGAAGATTTCCTTGACCACTCGACGCTGGGCATCGGTAAGTTTGAAAGGCAGCACTAAACCAATTCTGCCCATGATGGCCTGATCGATCTTGATCACTGCGCCCTTAGCCTCTTTGATACGACGCCCACGCTTCAAACTAATGCCGAGCGCAATCCAAAAGAGATCTTCGAAAATGAGACGGAGGTGCGCGGGACTCCGCGCCTGTTCGTAAAGCGCCAGCGGCGTCTCTTCGGGAGGGAAGTGGATATGCCGCAAAGCTTCGGCGCGCCCGATTAGCTTGTGGCGTCGCCGCAGTTCAGCGGGCAGCGTTTCCGGAATTGCAGAATTTGGCAGGCGAGCGAGCGTGGCGTGAATTACCTCGCGCACATGCTTGGAACTGAATTCACCCAACTTGCGGTAGATGGGCACGTAGCGTCCGACGTGAATCATCGCCAGCGCCGGATCGCTCGGCACGTCGTCCATACGATTTTCCTGGCGAGCGCTGTCATCCGCGTTTGTGTCCGCCATGTCGGCGTTGCTCTCCAGCGAAGGCAGCATCTCGAGTTCGTCCGCGGGCTTGTTCAGATGCAACGAATACGTGCCCCGGCGCTGGTCCCACTCCCAGGCGCCAAAGGTGATGAAGCGCGCGCCGCGGGTGAAACGTTTCGTGTAATAGGTAACAATGTCGTGGGCGTGCGCGCCGGAAACAAACCACCACACGACAATGGGTCGGCCGGTTTTTTCGGGATCAGTCGCGGTGATTTCGAAGATGAAGAGGCTCGAACGTCCATGGGTGCGCCGGTTTTTTACCTGGTAGCCTCCGGCAATTTTCACCACGAGTTCAAGCGACGCCTCCATTCCCGGTTCCAGGTCGGCAATGCGCGAGGGGTTGGAGCGATCCTCGTAACGCATTGGGAGATAGTTCAACAAATCCTCGACGGTGGCTTTGCTCGCGTCCGGTTTATTGAAATGGCTGGCGAGCGCTTGCGCGAGTTTATGCGAGAGCGTCTGGCCCAGGCGGGCAATTCGGTATTGGTATAACTCGTCAATCGACACGCTGAGGTTGAAGGCGGGTGGCATCGCGCGGATCATAGCATAGGAAATTGCCGAGAATCGGCGTTAGGATATTGGAGCCAGGGGCAGTGGCCCGACCGTCAGGGAAGGCAGAGATGCAAAGCACTTGGTAACGGCGCGAGTTGAGTAGAGTCCTCCCTAACGGTTGGGCTACTGCCCCGTTTCACCAAAGGGAGAGCTGATGACTTCTGAAAACGAATTGACGGCAAAGACGCGCGGGCAACTCCGCAGCATTCGCGGTGTGCTACTTAGGTTGCACAAGACACTGCTGGATTTCGAGCGCGAGGCTTACGAGCGCGAGCAGGGGAAGATTAGCAACAGCTACGAGTTTCTGAATCTCGCGATGAGCGATCCGTGGTTCGCCTGGTTGCGACGCTTGTCGGAACTGATCGTGGAGATGGATGAACTTTTGGCTGCGCGCGAATCGCCCCAGGAGAGTACGGCGACTGCGCTCATCCTTCAGTCGAGAATGTTGCTGACGCCGGTTGAGTCAGGCGACGAGTTTCAGCGCAAGTATTTCGGTGCGATGCAGCAGTCGCCGGAGGTGGTGCTGGCGCACGCTGAGTTTGCGAAGCTGCTTGGCCCGGCGAGGTTGTCGAAGGAAGTTCACTAGCCACAGATCGGCACGGATTCACACTGATCAGAACAGCCAGGTCTGAACCTCTTAGCTGTTTCTGATCCGTGTGAATCCGTGCCGATCTGTGGCGATTTCTAGGTTGGGAATGCTTAGCTAACGGTCGCTTCAGCTTTGACGCAGTGCTGATCGAATGCGGTCGTCAGTTCATGCGCAACTTGATAGGCATCACGGCCTTCAATCTGGCGACGCTCCAGCATGTAAACAATCTTGCCGTCTTTGAGCAAGGCGATCGAGGGTGACGACGACTCGTAGCCGGTGAAGTAGCTGCGTGCTTTTTCGGTAGCTTCGATATCGGCGCCGGCAAACACGGTGGCTACTCGATCCGGTCGTACGGTGTGTTGGAGCGCTTGCGCAATACCTGGTCGCGCTTTTCCGGCCGCGCATCCGCAAACGGAATTCACCACGACCATCACCGTGCCTTTGGAATTGCTGAGAGCTTCGTCGACTTGTTCGGGCGTGCGGAGTTCTTCGACACCGATGCGCGTCAATTCCTCACGCATGGGGCGAATCATTAGTTCTGGATAGGGCATTTCATATTTCTCCTGAATCTTAAATTAAGGATTTGATTGTAACACGGCGCACGGGTTGGGGCTTCCGAGGCGGCGAGACGGCACTGGCCCGTGGATCACGCGCAAGATGCGCGTGCCACGATCGAAATGCTCCGCGGGGCTTCGCCATCGCCGGAGATCGAGATGCGCCAAACATTCGCGGGCAGCGGATAGTGGTCGAGGCGTTCGGCCCATTCGATGACGATCACTGCGCGCTCGTCGTTGAGCAGTTCGTCGAGGTCAACTGCGTGGGCGGCGGTCGGCCCTTCATCAAGGCGATAGAGATCGAGGTGGAAGAGCGGGAACTTGCCGTCGTATGGATTCACCAAAGTGAACGACGGGCTGGTGACATCTTCCGGATCGATTCCGAGCGCCGCTGCGAGTCCTTTGGCGAAGACAGTCTTGCCCGCGCCGAGCGGGCCGCTCAGCAAGAGGACCTCACCACCCTGGAGCTGTTCGCCAAGTTGCTTGCCCAGGTTGAAGGTTTCGTCGCGGCTGTCGGTTGTCCACTCGCGAGCTGAGTTGTTTTCTGAAGTAAGCGTCATGTGTTTCAACTGTTCGCGCTCCGCGCTCATTGCGGTCGGGACGCCCGCGGTCACAGGAGCAGGCAGGATGCCTGCGCTCCCAGCGATGCGATCTCTTAACCGCGAATGGGATGGTTGCGCTCCCAGGGTTAAGGTATTTCGCCTTCCGGATCCAAGACACAGAAGACTTCGCTCAAATGTTGACGAATATCAGAAGCGACCATGGCGCGCATGCCGAGGTTGCGTGCCGCGAAGTCTCCTGCCAAGCCGCCGACATAGAGCGCGGCGATGACGGCGAAGAGAGCATCAGCTTCATCGAAAAATCCCGCCGCTGATTGCGCAATGAATCCCGCGATTATGCCCGTCAAAGTGTCGCCGGCTCCCGCCGTTCCCATCCCGGCGTTTCCCGTCGGATTGATAAACACTCGCCCATCCGGTGCGGCGATCAATGAACGGGAACCTTTGAGAACCAAAATCAGGCAATGCTCCGTGGCAAACTCACGCGCCGCTGCTACGCGATCGTCGAGCGCTGTCTTTTCAGTTGTCCCAAGCAAGCGCAGCATCTCGCCTGGATGTGGCGTTAGAATTAATGGAAGTTTATTCGAGCCTTTCAAGTCGGCGGGCCAGGGCGCCAAACAATTCAAAGCGTCGGCATCAATCACCATTGGCGTCTGGCGTTGCTTCACCAGCTCGTAAACAAACCGCCGCGTTCGCTCATCTTCCGACGAAAGACCCGGACCAATTGCGATAACCGTGGCTTTGGAAGCCAACTGCCGCGCGTGGTCAATGGCTTCATCACTAACCGCGCCACGATCAGTTTCCGCCAGAGCAGTGGTCATCACTTCGGGCATCACGCTGGCGGCGACTGACGACTGCGCCGACACTGGGGTCGCGATTGTTACCAGGCCCGCGCCCGACCGCATCGCCGCATTTCCGCAAAGGACGGCGGCGCCGGTGTATCCGCGCGAACCGGCGATCACCAGCACGTGGCCGTGCGAATTCTTGAAAGAGTCTGGCGTGTAACGGGTGGCCCGGAGCCACTGGCGCGCGTCGCTTTCTTCGCTCACGAAGAGTTTCGAACCCACGTCATTAACCAAAGTGTTTGGCGAACCGATATCTGCAATCACGAGCTTGCCATTCAGGTGCGCAGCCGGAGGGAGCACATTGGCCGGCTTGGCAGCGGTAAAGGTGACGGTCACATCCGCGGGCACAGCGGGGCCGATTGGTTTCGCCGAATCGGCGTTGAGGCCGGAGGGAATGTCGACGGACAGGATTAGCGGCCCCACCGCCGCGGACAGCTCGCGGTCCCGTCTGAGCTTTGCCAAACGCTCAACGACTTGCGCGAAAATGCCATCGAGCGGACGGCTCAGGCCTGTTCCAAAGAGTGCATCGACGACCACGTCGTAGTCGCGGGCCGCCTCAGCAAGTGCTTCCCAACGTGAAATGGCGTCGCATTCTGCGAAGCTCAACAGCGGCGCCGACTCAGCT
>JANMVC010000535.1:0-7440 GCA_031392315.1 Pyrinomonadaceae bacterium
TCAGGGCACGAAGGCTAACGGAAGATACGAAGTGGTGCTTAAAAGAAGCGGCGGCGTCTGGCGATTGATTAAGGGTACCTTGCGCACTGACAGCGGCAAGGTGATTGAAGTTGCCGACGCGTATCAGAGTATCGACGACGAGGGAAACTCAAATACCAACTCTAATGACAACAGCAGCGGGTTGCCTACCCCGAGGGATTTGAAAGCCGGCAAGATAATTAGTGGCGGAGTCTTGAATGGCAAAGCGGTTAGCTTGCCGAAGCCTCCCTACCCTGCCGCAGCGAAGGCGGTCAATGCGTCAGGCACGGTGGTGGTGCAGGTGACGGTCGATGAGGACGGCAAGGTTGTTTCCGCCAACGCGATGTCCGGACATCCGTTGTTGCGTGCGGCCGCCGTTTCTGCCGCTCGTTCGGCGAAGTTTTCGCCCACTTTACTGTCAGGCAAACCGGTGAGAGTGTCAGGCGTGATTACGTACAACTTCGTCGCTGAGTAAAATCTTTCCGCAGATTACGCAGATTCGATAAAGTTTTCGGTGACTGAGGAAGCTGCCAGCTGCGAATATCGAAAGAGTCCCCGGCATTCCAAACAAACCGGCGCAAATGTCCTTCGGTTTCGCTCTCCGTAATCTGCGTAATCTGCGGATTGCCACCACGCAATGTATAGATGGAAAACCACCTCGCTTGACAACAACAATCGAATCATTAGAATCGCATCCGCTCAAAGCGGGAGTAGCTCAGTGGTAGAGCATCGCCTTGCCAAGGCGAGGGTCGCGAGTTCAAATCTCGTCTCCCGCTCCACTACCTTAAGGGAAAAGGCAAAGGGTAAAAGGAAAACCGATCCGGACCTTTTACCCTTTTCCTTCTAACTTTTGTCTTTCTTTTCGGGGCGGCGTAGCCAAGTGGTAAGGCAGAGGTCTGCAAAACCTTTATTCATCGGTTCGATTCCGATCGCCGCCTCCAACTAATACATCAAGCCTGGTGTTCGGATATTGGATGGCTATGCAAGTCTTCGCGTTGACGTGCGCGTGCAATAGCCCGGTTTGACGGGCGCGACTAATTGACGAGTGATGACCGTGACGTGTTCATGCGTTCGAGGAGTTGAACGGGCGGAGAATAGCTTTCACAGATGAATGCTTCCGCGGCCTGGCTATCAAGCGGTTTCGAAAAGAAATAGCCCTGGCCGAATTGGCAGCCCAGTGACTTGAGTAGTTCAAGCTGCTCCGGCGTTTCCACACCTTCGGCCACGACATCCATTCCCAGATTCTGCGCAAGCCCGCTGATCGTTCTCACGATTTCGGCGTTCTCGTTGTTCTCTGCCATTCGCGTGATGAACGAGCGGTCGATCTTGAGAGTGTTGATTGGGAAGCGATGCAGATTCGATAGCGAAGAATAGCCGGTGCCGAAGTCGTCCATCGCGAGTTGAACCCCAAGCTTTCGCAATTGCTCGAGCATCTCGGTGGCTGTCTCCACGTTTTCCATCACCGCGCTTTCTGTAATCTCCAGTTTTAGACTACTCGCCGCCAGTCCAGTCTCATTGAGGATTTCGGCAACTCTGGCCGTCAGGTCTGGCTGTGAAAACTGCTTCACCGAAAGGTTAACGCACATGAAGTTCTTCGGTTGAGTCGGAAAGCTGACGTACCACTCGCGCATCTGCCGGCACGCTTCCCTCAACACCTGCTCGCCAATCTGGACGATCATGCCGGTTTCTTCGGCAATCGGAATGAAATCCATGGGAGCAATTAGCCCGCGCTCGGGATGGCGCCAGCGAACCAACGCTTCGAAGCCGCGCAGAAGTCCGGTTTCCAGAGACATGATTGGCTGGTAAACGACCATGAACTCGTTGCGTTCAATGGCCCGGCGAAGATCAGTTTCGAGTTGGAGAAGTTTGATTGCTTCGGAATGCATACCGGTGTCAAACATCTCGAATCGCGCCTTGCCCATACTCTTGGCGCGATACATGGCCGTGTCAGCATCGCGAAGCACATCTTCCGGACGCTCATATTCCGAGGAGCTGAGTGCTATGCCGATGCTGACCGTCGTGAAAACTTCGCGCCCACTTAGATTAAATGGCGCCGACAATTCTTTCTGGATGCGGTCCGCCACCGTAGGGACATCGGAGCCATCGCCGATATCTTCCAGCAACACTGTGAACTCGTCACCACCGATGCGGGCGATTGTGTCGCCCGGACGGAGACAGAATTCCAGACGGCGAGCGATGCCCACCAACAGTTGGTCTCCGCCCATGTGCCCTAGTGAATCGTTGACCACTTTGAAGCGATCGAGGTCGATATAAAGCACTGCGAAGGTGTGGTCACGGCGACGCTGCAGGCGAGCAATCGCCAGCTTCACGTGGTCGGCGAAAAGTGCGCGGTTTGGGAGACCGGTGAGCGCGTCGTGAAACGCATCGTGGTGCAACCTCTCTTCGGCTTCCTTGCGGTCAGTGATGTCCTGAATCTGGAAGATCAGGTTTGGTGTGCGGCCATGCGTATCCTGCGCGAGCGACGCGCTCCAAAGGGCCCACACTTCCTGACCTGATTTATTGATGTAGCGTTTTTCCATCTGACAGGAAGGAATTTTCCCGCGCAGCAGATGCTTGAAGTTTGCGAGCGCAGGACGCAGGTCGTTTGGATGAAGCACGCGCAGATAGTCGAGCGCCATCAATTCGCGTTCGGAGTAACCGAGAAGCTTACATAGGGATTGATTGACCTGAAGCCAGCGGCCTTCGGGTGTAACTAATGCCATGCCGATGGCTGCATTATCGAAAGCACTGCGGAAGCGTTCAGAGTTGTCCTTGTTCCCAGCACCATGATCTTCCGACGCCGCCTGCGATGGTTGATTCTTTCGGTAGTTCCAGTAGGTGACAAAAGCAATTGCCGAGACCAGGATTGCGATCAGAGCCGCGCCATTGCCGACTGCGGGAATAGCCGAGGCCGCGACCCCGGCCAAGGCAGCGCCACTCAAATGGATTAAAGAAGTCCACAGACCGACCGTAGCCCACTTCCGCCAGCGCGACTCTTTGATTACGCAAGCTTCATTGAACATGATCCTTGTGGCGCTCACAAACGACTGGATGAGACCGGCGATAGCAAGCACCGCGAGGAAATCCAGAAGCCTGATGGGCTGCCCTGGTTCAGCTATCATCCCGAAGTTAATGCGAATCATCAGGACGATAAGAAACGTGGTAAGTGCTGCGAGCGACGCGTTATGGAGTGCGTCCATCCTGCTTCGGTTCTGTCCCAAAGACAGAAACAGCGTCGATGCCGCAGCGAAGAGAATTGCTGCCCAACCTCCAAACAGCAACATCGCCAACAGCACAAAAGCATGAATAGCGGAAACTCGGCCGCGACCGCGTGGTAGCGGAATGGTGTAACGCGAACTCGTGAGAACCCCAACCAATAAAAGAATAAGGAATGGAGCGCCGAGATTCGACAGTGAGCACCGGTAAATGGCAAAGCCGACGGCAACTGCTCCTAACACAGTGAGCGCGTCACCGAATCTGTTACGAATGCTGTCTTGTTTCATGAGCGTCTGGGAAGGTTTGGGATGTCGAAGCAGAGTACGGGCAGCTCGGAGTCCTGGCTCCGCGCGGGTTGCCTTGCAGTTTGCGGGCCGTCCTTACTTAAGTTAGCACGCGCGAAAACCTCAAGTATTTCGCGATTCTCGGTTTCAGCTTCGGCTTGCGGAATTCATCAAAATAACCGACTCGGGCAAAATGATGGAATTTTGACCGAAGGTTGTGAATGTTTAAGTACGACGCAGGGTGCTGGGCAGAAGCGCTGCCGCCGTTTGCAAACTTCTCCTCATACCGTCAAGGCACGCCTTCTGGAAAAACAGCTTTCCTGCTGCTATGATGCGCCGCGTTATCCCCAGTAGCGTAATCCACAAGATGGTTCCCTTGACTCTCAGTAGCGACTAAGTACGGTCAAGGCTGAAACTGAAACCAAATCACGGTCGGTCGCGTTAAAGTTTTCGCAGTTCAACTCCGACTTTCTTTTCGTCCGCTTTGATGGAACTTTCGCGCATACCGGCGCAAGTCGATCTCAAACCCATATCAAGTAACCGAGGATTAGCAGAATGAAAAAAATATCTCTTTGCCTTTGGGCTTTACTGCTTTGTGCGCAGCTTGCCGCAGCGCAGAAAGTGCCGGTGCAGGAAGTTGTCCTGGATAACGGGATGCGCCTGCTGCTGGTGCCGCGCAAGGGCGACCCCAACGTGGCGGCCGGTTGGGTGGCCCGCGTCGGTTCGGTCAACGAACGGCCAGGCATCACCGGCCTCTCGCATCTTTTCGAACACATGATGTTTAAGGGCACCCACGCCATCGGCACCAAAGACATCGCCGCAAACCTGTAACTTATTAAAGAGATGGACGACGTGCGCGCTGAACTGCGAAAGGAACAGCTGACGCTAATCCTGAAAGCGCGGCTCGGCGAAATCTCCGATGTAAAAGATCCAAAATATCGTTCCGAGCGCCACAAGCAACTGCTCGTTAAGTTTGACGAGCTGACCAAACGCGAGAAGGAGTTGATGGTTAAGGACGAGTTTGACCGTGTCTACACCACCGCCGGGGGCTCAGGCATGAACGCCGGCACCAGCAACGATTGGACGATTTACTTTATCAACGTCCCCGCCAACAAACTCGAGCTTTGGTTCTGGATGGAGGCCGATCGTTTACGCAACCCCGTCTTCCGTGAGTTTTATTCCGAGCGCGACGTGGTCCACGAAGAGCGCCGTCTGCGTACGGACAGCACGCCGACAGGTAAATTTGATGAGCAGTATGAATCGATGTTCTGGCAGTCGTCGCCTTACGGCTGGCCCGTCGTCGGTTGGCCCAGCGACCTTGAAGGCATCACGCGCGAAGAGGCACTCGATTATTTTGCCGTCAACTATGCGCCTAATAATCTGACCGCTTGCCTGGTCGGCGACGTCGATCCGGCGCGGGCAAAGGAACTGGCCCAGCGTTATTTCGGGAATCTGCCGCGCGGGCCGCGCGCGCCCGAGCCAGTCCGCACTGCCGAGATGCCGCAGCTTGCCGAGAAGCGCATGGTGGCCTGGGCGGAAACCGTTCCGCAGGTGCGTGTTCGCTATCACACGGTTGCCGAAGGCCATGCCGACGATTTTACTCTGGACATTCTTGGCAGCTTGCTCAGCGGTCGCACCGGCCGGCTCTACAAGTCGCTGGTGCTGCAACAGGGTGTAGCCAATAGCGCCGGTGCCAGCCAGGACGGGCGCAAGTATGAAGGGTTGTTCGAGTTGAGCGGAGTGGCCAAGCCGGGCAAGACGCCCGAGGAAGTCGAGCAAGCGCTCTACAAAGAGATCGAGCGGATGCAGAAAGAGTTGGTTGACGCAAACGAGTTGCAGAAGGTGAAGAACCAGTATGCGGCTAATAACTTTCGCGGCATTCAATCAAACTTTGGATTGATGGCGCAGCTTCTGCTTCGCGACAACAATCGCGGCTGGGACACTATCAATACTGATCCCGCGCGCCATCAGGCCGTGACGCCGGAAGACGTTCGTCGAGTTGCGAACACTTATTTCAAACCCGAAAACCGCACCATCGCGATTTACTACACAAAGAAAAAGGATCCTGGCGCAGTGGAGGATCCAGCTCTGGCCGGCTTAACCGATCAGGAGAAGGCCCAAATCGGACAGATGAAGGGCATGCTTTCGCAAGCAAAAGCCGAGCAAATCAAGATGATGCTCCCGCGCATAGAGCAACAAATGGGCGCGGCGCCTGCCGAAAAACAAAATTTTTACAAGGTGGTCAAAAAGATGCTGGAAGATCGCCTCAAGCAACTCGAAGGAGGTAATCAGTAATTATGAAAATCAGCACGAGGAGTCTTCCGAAGAACCCCCGCAGAAACTTGCGAGCACTAGCCGCCGTTTTCGCGATTGCCCTGCTGTCCCTGTCGCCGGCCACACTATTAGCGCAGACGCAGCAGATTCCCGCGCACCCGCGCGACCTGAAATACACCTCGTTGACTTTCACGCCGCCCAAACGTGAGCAGTATCGGCACGTGCTCTCAAATGGCGTGGTGGCTTACCTCGTCGAGGATCACGATCTCCCGCTCGTGAACGTTGCTACGCTGGTCCGCGCGGGGACGTATCTCGATCCGGCTGGCAAGGAGGGCCTGGCCGCGCTGACGGGCAGTCAATTGCGGATCGGCGGAACCACTACAAAAAACGCCGAAGCCTTTGATGAAGCCATCGCCTTCCTGGCGGCAAATATCAATAGCGGCATCGGTGCGCTTCAGGGCAATGCGAGCCTCAATCTTCTGACCAAAGACATCGATCAGGGTTTGTCGCTCTATTTCGACATGCTCAAGAATCCGGGTTTCCAGGAGGACCGGATTAAACTGGCGAAGAGTCAGTTGCTGCAAAATATGGAGCGGCGCAACGACAGCACCGACACCATCGAGGATCGCGAATGGGCGCGCCTGATTTACGGCGCGAACCATTTTTCAGCGCGGCAAACGACCAAGGCCGCAATTGAAAGCATCACCCGTGAAGACATGATCGCTTTTCATCAGAAGTATTATCAGCCAGGCGGCTTTGTCTTTGCTGTTTCCGGCGACTTCAACACGAAGGAAATGATTACGAAACTCGTGGCCGCGATGAAGGGTTGGGCGGTTAGCAAGCAGCCACCTCCGGCAGTGCCGAAGGTCCCGTATGAAACGGTGGCCGGCGTCTATGCCGTACACAAAGCTGACGTAAACCAGGGCCGCGTAAGCCTGGGACACGTCGGCTCACTGCGCGACAATCCCGATTTCTATGCGCTGACAATAATGAACGACATTCTCGGCGGCGGCGGATTCACTTCGCGCATCACCTCGCGCGTTCGTTCAGATGAAGGCCTGGCGTACAGCGCCGGTTCTAATTACGGCTTCGGCATTTACAACCCCGGAATATTTCGCGCGGCGTTTCAGTCGAAGAATCCGACTACGTCTCAGGCCATCGAAATCATCATGGAAGAGATCAATCGGCTGCGCACCACAAAGGTGACTGCGGAAGAACTCGAGACTTCCAAGAATTCCTTCACCGAGGTTTTTCCGCGCAACTTCGCTACAGCAACACAAGTGGCCGGACTTTTCGCGCAGGATGAGTTTACCAAGCGTGCGCCCGACTACTGGGCCACTTACCGCGATCGTGTTCGCGCCATTACCGCGGACGACGTGCAGCGCGTCGCCCAGAAATACCTCCAGCCCGACAAGCTGGTGGTGCTGGTCGTGGGAAACATTGACGAGATAACCAAAGGCAATCCAGACAAGCCGCAATACTCGCTGGTAAAGATTGCCGGAACCGGGCAAATCAAACGCATTCCCTTGCCCGATCCGCTAACGATGGTCTATCCGAGCAACCCGTAAGTTTTGGCCCGGAACGGACTCGATTAGGCGGCGGATCATTCTGATCTCGCCGCCTTCTCTATTGGCTTTGTAGAGCCCGG
>JANMVC010000597.1:0-2487 GCA_031392315.1 Pyrinomonadaceae bacterium
AACGATCCGCATCGCCATCCAGGGCGACGCCCAGCGCCGCATCCTGTTTCAACACTTCAGCCTGAAGTCCTTCGGTGTGCAGCGACCCGCAATCGAGATTGATGTTGCGGCCATCGGGCGAGTTGTTGATTGCGGTGACGGTCGCTCCCAGCCGCTCGAACAATCGTGGCGCCAGATTCGAGGCAGCACCGTTAGCGCAGTCAACTACGAGCCGGAAACCCTGCAACGAAATGTTCCGGCCGATTTCCTTGGCCAGGAAATCCAGGTAGCGGTTAGCCAAATCATCCGCTTCAGGCGCAACAATGCGCGGCGCAGTTTCAAAGCGGTCTGGCAAGGTCGCGGCTGGAGAATTTTCCGGATCATTCACGCCAGTTCTGGCAAAGACATCGCTTTCGATCAGTCGTTCAGTTTCTTCGTCAAGCTTACGCCCCGACGGCGAGAAGATCTTGATTCCGTTGTCATGGAAGGCATTGTGCGAAGCGCTCAATACCACGCCGGCATCGGCCGGCAACGATCGCGCGAGGTAGGCGACACCGGGTGTGGTGATCACTCCAGCCGAACGCAAATCAGCTCCCGCGCCGGCGGCGCCCGTCACCAGTGCCTGCTCGATCCATTCGCCCGACTCGCGTGTGTCGCGTCCAATGACAATTACCGGTGGTCGTCCGACTTTCTCTTTGAGACGCGTTGCCAGTGAGGCGCCAATTATTTCAACTGTGGCCGCGTCGAGGGGGAACGTTCCCGCTTCGCCGCGAATGCCGTCGGTGCCAAAAAGTTTCTTCATGATGAACGAAAGTGTAGTTGCCCGGGTGACTACCGGCGCGGCGAGGTGATGATAGTGGCGATGTATGGCGGGCTCTCTATTCCCAGCCCAAGCTTGGTGTCGTCGCGTTTCTTCTCCGCAATTACTATGCGGACCTCCACATTTGGATCCAGAATCTCGATCTTGGGATCGGAAATGTTTATGGCCACCCGCGACAGGCCAAAGCTCTCTTTGCGGCCATCCAGCCTAACTGTTTCCGTCACCGCCTTTTGCATCAGGTTGATTCGATCCGAAGGACCGCGAACTCTTATTTTGTTTGGAATAGCGGTGATGCTGGTCACCTCATAGCCATCAGGCACCTTGCCTTCGAGCTTGATTTCTACATCCACGGCCAGCTCGATGGTTGGTTCAAGGCGGATCGGAATTGTCGCTGGGCGGAAAGCCAATATCTTAACGCCCGGCGGCAGATCAATCTTGACGCTCTCAGGCGAAAGCCGTACGACCCGTTCACCAGCTTTCTGATCGCTGATGTCAACTGTGACTACCAAATCGCGCAGCTTCATCTGATCGAGCAAGCTGGGACTTCCCTTTACCGTGACTTCCACGCTGCTCGCCGGGTCGTTGCTAATCTCCAGGCCTTCGTGGCGGAGAAAGTTTAGCTGAACGCCGGAGATGCGTTGGGTGACCGGCTTGTTCTGGCCGGTAACACTCAGCCAGAGCACAATGGCGATGGCCAGCGCCAGCAGTTTCAATCCCCATTCCTCCAGAAAAATCTTACGCAGCCACAGTTCGGCCGGCGTCGGCACGCGCGGCAGCGGACTGTCTGTTGCTTCGTCGATGTCCTGGAAAGGCATTAGCTTAATTCAGAGTTCAGGTTTCAGAATTCAGAATTCAAAGCGAGGCCACCTCCTCGGTGTCCGCATCCGGTTCCGCCGGTTTCTCCATCTGCTTCACCTTCTCGCGACGCGGAGCAATTTCCAATGCCTGCGAAATTGCAGCCTGGAGTTTTGGCCCATCGAGTCCGCGTTTGATCTCCCCGCGCTTTACGATCGAGATTAGTCCCGACTCTTCTGAGACCACGACCGCAACGGCATCGGTATCTTCCGTGACCCCGAGCGCCGCGCGATGGCGCGTGCCCAGGTCTCGCGAAAGTCTTGAGTTCAAAGTCAACGGCAGGAAACACGAAGCAGCGGCTACGCGATGCCTGCGCACGATGACAGCGCCATCGTGCAGCGGCGACTCGGGATTAAAAATGCTGATCAGCAAGTCGTAACTCAATTCGGCGTCGAGCTTCACGCCGCCGTCAATGATGTTCTTCAGGCCGACGTTGCGCTCGATCACAATCAATGCGCCGGTCTTGGTGGATGAGAGCGTCGTCGCCGCCAGCACTATTTCGTCATAGACGCCTTCGCCAAACTGTCCCTGTTGCCGGCGCGCAAAGGGCAGGCTGAAGCGATTGCCAAAAGTGATCAATGCCTGCCGGATTTCGGATTGGAAAAGGACGATGATCGCGACGCCGATGTAGAGCAGAGCGCCGCGCAGGATGAAGGCCAGTGTTCCCAGATCTTGTTGGACGGCGAGCCAGTAGAGGAGGGCAAAAGCGCCGATGGCGGCGGCCATACGGTCGTACTCGCGACAGACGGTCGCCGCGCCCTCACTGCCGCTTCGGAGCATCTGCCAGACGTAGTGGTGCTGGACATAAAGATGCCCGGCATGGACGGCTTCGA
>JANMVC010000605.1:0-8284 GCA_031392315.1 Pyrinomonadaceae bacterium
GTCCAGCAACGAGTTGACCTCGTCGATTTCTTCCATCAGTTTTTGATTTGAAAGGTTTCGGGCGGGTGAACGTAAACGCACTCGGGCGTCCGCGAGATCAACGACACTCTTTGGGTCCGGTGATTCCTTTGAGCCAGGACCGCCAGCTCCGGAACTTGTGTTTTTAGCCATGTAGTACTTCTAAAACACTGAATTCACGCCGTTTTTCATTCCAAAATTTCTGTTGTGATGTGAGGCGGGCTGCTGCGACCGCATCTTTCGGCGGGTGAGGAATGTCTAAAGCCCTAAACAGCGTAGAATTTAGCACATGCGACCATAAGCGTCCATCGTGGTTTTTTGCGGATAAGTGGTAAGATTTTCAAGATATTGACCCGCTCTGCGGCGTGGAGCCAATACACTTCAAAACAATCTGAGCTAACGTCACGATCAACGTCGATTGCTGCCCCTGTAATGCCCTACTCGTTTTCGAGGGAGCAATGAAGCCTACCTTGACACTCTTTCAGGCTGGCCGCTATCATCTCCGTTTCCGTTGTAGGCACGAGACTTCGCCTAGCCGCTTATGTTTGAGTCCTTATCGGACAAGTTAAAAAGGACACTCAAGAATCTGCGCGGTGAGGGCGTGCTGACGAAGGAGCACGTTGACGCCGCGCTACGCGAGATTCGTCTCGCCCTGCTTGAGGCCGATGTCAACTATAAGGTCGCCAAAGACTTTATCGCCTCCGTCAAGGAAAAGGCTGAGGGTCAGCAGGTTTGGCAGGAACTGAAGCCTTCGGAGCAGGTCGTCAAGATAGTTTTCGACGAACTGGTTGATTTGTTGGGAGGTCAATCCTCCCGTCTGGTATTTACCAAGCAACTTCCCAATGTCGTCATGATTGTGGGTCTGCAAGGCTCAGGCAAGACGACCTCGACCGGGAAAATCGCGCGTTGGCTTGCCACGAATCAGGAGCGCAAGCCGCTGCTGCTTTCGGTTGACGTTTACCGGCCGGCTGCTCGTGAACAGTTAAAAGTTATTGCCAGGGCTACTGGCCAACAGATCTTTGAACAACCTGAGACGAACGATCCGCTGACACTGGTGCGCGCGGCTTTCAAGCATGCGCAGCAGACCGGCTTCGACACGTTGATGATTGACACCGCCGGACGTTTGCACATCGACGATGAGTTGATGGACGAGCTGGTGAATATCAAAAACGAAACGCATCCCGTTGAAATTCTATTTGTAGCGGATGCGATGACCGGACAGGATGCGGTGCGATCGGCAGAAGTTTTCCATCAGCGAGTCGGCATCACCGGGGTTGTCCTGACAAAGATGGACGGCGACGCGCGCGGTGGCGCAGCACTTTCCATCAAACAGGTTACCGGGCAGCCAGTAAAATTCGTGGGCGTCGGCGAGAAGTATGACGCGCTCGAACCTTTCTATCCCGACCGGGTAGCGCAGCGGATTCTGGGGATGGGCGATGTCTTGTCGCTTATCGAAGAGGTCCAATCGAAAGTCGATCAGGATGAAGCTGAGGAACAGTTACGGAAGCTTCAGAAGAATGAGTTTTCGCTCGACGATTTTCGATCGCAGCTTCGCCAGGTGAAGAAGCTTGGCTCTTTCTCAAAGATCATGAAGATGCTTCCCGATCAGCTTCTCGGCGGCATTGGCATGCCGCAGATGGACGAAGATCAGACGAAGCAGATGGAGAAGGAACTGAAGCGGACCGAATCGATTATCGATTCGATGACGAGCGAAGAGCGGTCGGACCACAAGATTCTAAATGCTAATCGTCGCCGCAGAATTTCGCGAGGGTCAGGGACGACGGTTGCCGAAGTCAACAAGCTGATCAAGCAGTACACCGAAATGCGGCAGATGATGAAGCAGCTTTCGGGATCGGGCATGTTTGGCGGCAGCGGCCTCAAGGGAAAGATGATGAGGCGGATGGCCGGAATTCCGGACATGGGCGGTATGGGCGGCTTCGGAGGCGAAGATGATGAAATGCCAAGCTTGCCCGCGCTGGGGGGCGCCCCCGGCTCGTCAAGGAAGAAACTTAAGAAGAAACGTAAGAAGAAACGAAGATAGTGAACCACCATCGGAGGTAGTGATTTGTTAGCCATAAAATTGATGCGCACGGGCGCGAAGAAACGTCCTTCATATCGAATCGTAGTGAAGGAAAAGCAATCAAAGCGCGATGGCGCGTATCTCGAAAACCTGGGCACCTACAACCCAACTCGCGAGCCGGCCGAGATCAAGGTCGACATGGATCGCGCAAATTACTGGATCAGTAAGGGCGCTCAGCCCACTGACACAGTCAGCCAATTGTTGAAAATTGGCGGCAAGCAACAAGCTGCCGCTCAACCCGAAGCTTAGTCCGCGTTCCGTTTAGTCGCAGCACGCAAATGAAAGAATCCGTCGAGATGATCGTTAAGGCGCTCGTTGACGAAGTTGACGCGGTCGACGTGCGCGCGATTGATCGCGAAGGAGCGACGCTTATTGAAGTGCGTGTCGCTGCGGGCGATATGGGGAAGATAATTGGCAGGCAAGGGCGGACGATTCGCGCTTTACGTTCCCTGGCTTACGCGGTGAGTTTGAAGCAACGACATCGCTACATTCTTGAAATTGTGGAATGAGCCTGTGAGAGAGTTGTCTGGCGAGGAAAGCACCGAAGCGCTGATTACAGTGGCTCGGGCGACAAAGACGAGAGGCCTCAAGGGCGAACTCGTCGCAGATCTTTTAACTGATTTTCCGGAGCGATTTGAGACTGTCTCTCGAGTATTTGGCATTGGCCCCAAGGGCGAGCGCCAGGAATTGGAACTCGAAGATCACTGGTTTCAAAACGATCGGGTGGTGCTGAAGTTTCAGGGCTACGACGACATCGAGGCGGCCCAGGCCCTGGTTGGTTTTAGTTTTGCACTTCCGGAAGATGAGCGGGTTGAGCTTCCCGACGATGAGTATTACGACTGGGAGTTGGAAGGATGTGCCGTCGAGACCAGCGCGGGACAGGCTGTTGGTAAAGTGAGCAAGATCTTGAGGACCGGTGGGGTTGAACTGCTGGTAGTCGAAACCGAAACCGAGCGGGAACTACTGATACCAATGGCCGAGACGATCGTTGTTAGCATAGATATCGCCGGTAAGAGCATCCTGATTGATCCGCCTGAAGGCTTGTTGGATTTGTAGTTTTCTTTGAAATTTGCACTGTGCTGCGCTGCGACATAATCACAATCTTTCCGGAGTTTTTTCGCGAGGCGTTTGATTATGGGATTATCCGAAAGGCGCGTGCCGGCGGTCTGGTAGAAACGAAAGCGCACGATCTGCGGAATTGGACGAGTGACAAACATCACATCGTTGATGATCGTCCATTTGGTGGCGGCGAAGGAATGGTGCTCAAGGCCGAGCCGATCTTCGCGGCCGTTCAGGACTTGACGGGGCGACCGAGCCGGGAGGATTACGACGCCGCAACGCGGGTGATTCTCTTGTCGCCGCAGGGAAAGGTTTTCACCCAGCAAGTAGCGCAGGAGATCGCCACGACCGCCTCGCATGTGGTCCTGATTTGCGGTCGCTACGAGGGAGTTGACGAGCGAGTTAGCGAAGGCCTGGCCACGGATGAAATCTCGATTGGAGATTACGTGTTATCTGGCGGCGAGCCGGCGGCGGTGGTGGTGATTGACGCGCTGGTCCGGTTGTTACCTGGCGCGTTAGGCAACGAAAGCTCCGCAACGTATGAATCGTTTTCGGAAGCGTTGTTAGACCACCCACATTACACGCGGCCGACCGAAGTTGCCGGACTAATTGTTCCGGATGTTTTATTGACAGGGAATCATGCGGAGATTGCTCGCTGGCGTCACGAAGCAGCGCTGCGGAAGACCGAGCGCAATCGTCCGGATCTGTTGAAATAAGTTTTTGAGTTCGAGTTAATTGGAGTAATGAAATGAACCGTCTAGACAGCATTGAAGGAACGCAACTGCGCCAAAACATTCCTGACTTTCAGTCAGGAGACACTGTGCGCGTCCACGTCCGGATTAAGGAATCGGAAACCAAAGAGCGTTTGCAGGCATTTGAAGGCGTAGTCATCGCTCGCAAACACGGCGGCGCCAGAGAAACGATCACTGTGCGCAAGACCAGCTTTGGGATCGGCGTTGAGCGAATCTTTCCTTTGCACGCGACCATTGTGGATCATATCGATGTAGTGAAGCGTGGGCGCGTCCGTCGCGCCAAGCTTTATTACCTAAGGGCGTTGCGTGGAAAAGCAGCGCGTATTCGCGAACGCGATACGCGTGGTCAGCAGGGCGGCACTCCAAAAGCCACCTCGGCGACTGGAAAGAAATAAGTGGCCTGGGGGCGCTCTCGTTTTGGCCGAGCGCCTTCATCAATCTGGTATTTGGAGCTAGAGTCTTCCGGCCTCGCTGTTTGAGCGTTTAAGCTCCGCTTCCTCACCTGACAGGCATTGCCTTTGATCGATGGGAGGCACAGCTGCCTTGCGAATTGCAATTGACGCCCACTCTGTTGGCACTGGATTGGGCGGGAATGAAACCTACGCGACGAATCTTATCGAAGCTCTTGCTGAAATAGATCCAGTCAATCAGTACACGCTTTATGTTACTCGACCCGACGCCGTCGAGCGCTTCAGCAACAGGTGGCCAAACTTCACCGTTCGTCCGACGCTGCCGCACACGCCGCTAATTCGTATTCCGCTGACTCTCAGTAGGGAACTAAGAAGAAATCCGGTTGATGTTCTGCACGTGCAGTTTACCAGTCCTCCGTTTGCCCCATGTCCAGTGGTCGTCAGCATTCACGACTTATCCTTCGAGCACCTACCTGAAACTTTCAAGCGTCGCAGCAAGATGCAGCTGCGGCTGACTGTGCGTCGTTCAGCTCGCAGAGCCTCCCACGTGATTACCCTTTCGGAACACGGGCGCAACGATGTAATCGACACATATGGAATAAGCGCTGACAGGGTGAGCGCAATTCCCTTAGCGGCCCCGAGTCATTTTGCGCCCGTCGATGACGAAAGTGAACTTCAACGCGTCAGACAAACTTACGGCATACAAGGCGACTACATCCTGTCGGTTGGTTCCATTCAGCCGCGTAAGAATTTGAAGCGATTGATCGAAGCTTACTCAAGCTTGCGCGAGGCGCTACCAGAGGGTAAGCTGCCTCAGCTTGTCATCGTCGGAAAATTCGCATGGCTCTACGAAGAAACGTTCCGCGCAATCAAGGAACGGGGGCTCGACAAATCAATTATTTTGACCGGTTATGTGCCTGGCGATGATCTGCCGACGCTGTATTCGGGCGCACTCTGTTTTGCCTACCTCTCATACTTTGAAGGATTTGGCCTACCACCCTTGGAGGCCATGAAGTGTGGGACGCCGGTGATCGTGGGAAATAGAACGAGCTTGCCCGAAGTAGTGGGAGATGCGGGTGTGCTGGTCGACCCTTTTGATGTGGTTGGCATCGCTGCAGCGTTAGCGAAAGTGATCGGAGATTCCGACTTTCGTTCGGATTTACGCGTCAAAGGGTTGGCCCATGCCGGGCGTTTTGATTGGCGTGAAACAGCTCGGCAAACGCTCAGTGTGTATGAAAAAGCAGCCCTGATGGGCGCGACCTAAAGCGTCGATCCAGAATCAATTCTTGACACCCCTCGCGGGTTGATTTGTCAGTCTTATGCGCATAGCCATACTCGGAACGCGGGGAATACCGGCCAGCTACGGCGGATTCGAGACCTTCGCCGAACATCTTTCCACCAGGCTGGTTGCACGAGGCCACGAAGTCACAGTTTACGGCCGGACCCATTATGTTTCCCCGCGTGAACTTGAATACCACGGCGTTCGGCTAAAAGTGCTCCCGACAATTCGGCACAAATACTTCGACACAGTGGTCCATGCCTTTCTGTCATCCGTCCACGCTGTCTCTCAGCGTTTCGACGCGGTGTTAATTTGCAACGCTGCGAATGCGCCTTTCGCTTCCATTCTGAGGTTGACCGGGACGCCGGTGGCGATCAACGTCGATGGGCTCGAGCATCAACGTAAGAAATGGAACTGGCTGGCCAAGCGCTACTACATGCTTGCGGAACGACTGTCTACGATCCTGCCGAATGAAACGATCACCGATGCCCAGGTGATTCACGACTACTACCTGACGCGATATAACGCCAAGTCAAGAATGATCGCCTACGGTTCCGAAGTTGAACGGCGACCAGATCGTGCGGCGGTCCGCCGTTGGCGCGCCGAGCCAAACAGATATGTCCTTTACGTGTCGCGTCTGGAACCGGAGAACAATGCGCGCATGGTGATCGAGGCATTTAAGAAGGTAAGGACTGCCTATCGGTTATTGATCGTTGGTGATGCACCATATGCTAGGGAATACATTAACGATCTAAAAGCTCGCGCGCGCGGCGATAAACGAATCATCTTTACCGGCTTTGTCTTTGGTCAGGACTATCGAGCGCTGCAGCAAAACGCTTACTGTTATGTGCACGCAACCGAAGTGGGTGGAACTCATCCTGCTCTTTTGGAAGCGATGGGTTACGGAAACTGCGTATTGACACTGGCGACTCCGGAAAATATTGAAGCGGTCGGCGACGCCGGAATACCCTACGCCGATGAGATGGATCTGACCGAAAAGCTACAGCGAGTGTTGCGCGACGGTTCGCTGGTTCAGAGTTTCCGTCACCGCGCTCAGTTGCGCGTGCAGCGATTTTACGATTGGGACCGCGTGGTTGATCAGTATGAACGACTATTCGGCGAGATGGCGGGAATATCAAGCGGCGACGAAGGACCAGGCGCACAGGCCGCGGAATCCGAACAGTCTGCCGAAGTTCTGACACTCACAAAAAATTAGCTAAATTAGTTCTCGAAAAGACTGTTGCCCCGTCAACCGATTAAGATTGGCGGGGCAACTTTCTGGGCAGGTTCGGGTAATTCGGGTGGCCTGGCAAAGAACTGGGAATTGCCAAGAGCAATTCCTTAGAACAGGGGGTGCGTCTGCGGGTGTGATAAAGCCTTGCGGTATGGAATAAAAAGAACCGCGACCCTTGGAGCTGAACACCTAATTATCAAGCGAGCTGCTGTATCAGTGTGCGAAATTATACCGAGTGTCGTGACATGTCAAGAACATTTTGCGGGTTTTGGGGAAACTTTCGTGACATTCAGGCGGTGGGTGTGGGTCGCAGCACCGGAATTACTTGCCTGATCTGGCCCCGGAAAGGCGAACCGCCTGCCGCCGCACTGCCTCGGAGACATTCCGATTCTGCGAGAGCTGGACCAGGTCTTTGGTACGGATTCTAGGCAAAATACCGATGACCGTGGGAATGGGAGTGCGAGGGTTCCGGACCAGGTTGTGAATGATGGGATAGGAGCGGGCCCAGCCGCGGTTCATCGAAATAAGCCGCAGCACTTCGTCGCTGACCGTTCTCATCGCGGAGATGTTTTCAATCTCCTGATCATTGATGCGAGGATTGTTAACCACCGCGGCGGCCACCACTTTATTTGAATCCCGAATCAAGATTCCGCGCGCTTCACGGTCGCCCTTCATGGCCATCTTCATACGGTCCCGCGCGTTCATGAACATGAGTCTTCGAATCAAGGATACGCGTTCGGCCGGCACATCTCCCATCTCAAGCCGCTCGAATTCCAACATCCGTTTGAAATTGGCATCCTGCTCCTCTGGCGTTTCCGCCGTCAGATCCTCATAACGCTCGGCGGGCAGCCAGGAGTTATCAAGATCAGCGTCGGAGACCTCGATGTGTTCGGCTAGCAACCAGGCGTCTTCGAAGCTGAACGTGCCCTTCAGGTCAGCCGCTTCGAAGAACTCTGCCGCGGCTGCATTGCCGCGCGCTCGTAGCTCCTGTGCAATCTGCTGGGCGCCTCGTTCCTTCTCAAAAAACTCGCGTTTCGTTTCCCGCGCCCGTCTTTCCGCTTCGCTGGAGCGGTCGGAGTTCGACAGAATTGCGTCAATGATGGCGGGGAAACGCACCAACCGCTGCTGATTTGTGGCAATCAAATCCAGCACCGAACTATCCGACGTTGCCGACGCTAAGCTCGCGATGGCCTGATCCGAGGTGTGTTGGTTGAGGACTATGGCTTCATGGACATGGCGATCGGCCGTTGGTGCGCTCGCAACGTAATCTAGTACCGCGACCGACGTATCAACGCCTTTGGCGGCCGTCAACAGATCATCTGGAGTTTGAGAACCGAGAGTTTCGGTGGCAGCTTCAGCGAGATCTGATTCTGGCGATTCGCGCAGCGCAACTAAGATTTCCAGCAGGTCCGACTGAGCGAGCGGTAACAGTCCACTCGCGGCGGCAAGTTT
>JANMVC010000613.1:0-4674 GCA_031392315.1 Pyrinomonadaceae bacterium
AGTGGCGCGCGGTGCGCTGGGGCCTCGATGGCAAGATGAACGACTTCGGCAAGCAGAAGGAAGTGCCCACCCGCGACCAGGTTCTCGATATGTTGGATTTTGTGGACGACGAAGTTGACGAACTGGGATCGCGGAAGGAAATCGAGCACATTCACACTATCCTCGAGCGGCGCACCTCGGCCGAGGAACAACTCCGAGTGTTTGAAGAAACCAAGGATCTTAACAAGGTTGTCGATCGCCTGATTGAATTGACGATGGAGAATGTACCCGTAGCGACGGACTTCACGATGGCCTCGCGACCATTCACGTCTGCGTCATCCATTTCCAAGTAGGCCTCGCTCTCGAGTGCGGCGTTATTTGGGCAGGTCTTTTTCGATTTCCGAAGTCAGAAATCGAAACGCGCTCAAGTTGTCTTTATCCATTCGATAGGTTACCGGACCAAACCTCAACGCGACTGACGCGGCTTTTGCAATGCGCTGCAAGTCCGTCAGCGAGATCAAGACGTTGGCAATTTGCAGTTTGATGAGTTCCTTATCGCTCGTCGCCGCCAGTTCATACTTCGTGGCCGGAAGATCCACCGAGTCAACCGTAATCACCACGCTGGTATCTGTCTCCGGACGAAACTGAATCTCCTTCTGCCCGTTTACAAATAGCAATACCGCCGCTTGCTTGGCCGGCCGCGCCACCGCGCCCACAAGCTGGTAGGGCTTATCGTTTCCGCCCACTCTCTTTTGAACTTCCTCAATTTCGGGCTTCAGCACGTAGTCTGTGGTGCCTTCGGTGTTTGGCTCTCGCGCAAACGAAAGACTCGGGTAGGGGGACTGGGCTGACGCCGCCGACACAAGCAGCAGAAGCGTGAACGTAATCAGCGCGGTTACCTTGATTGATCGAGTCATAAGTCTCCTTAGGTTTGCGAATCACTTCGCACGCCGGTCACGTGCGGCTTTTTGTTGCGCCAGATAATACTGCCAGAGCATGCGCGCGGCAACAGAACGCCAGGGCCGCCACGCCTCAGCCATCATTGCCAACTCTTCCTGGCGGGGCGTGTCTTTCAGGTTCTTGAGTTGCTTGACGGCGAGGGCCAGTGCGAGGTCGTTTGCCGGCCAGATGTCGGGCCGGAGTAGGGCCATCAGCAAATAGATATCCGCGCTCCATGGGCCAATTCCTTTTATCTGCATCAGGGTTGCCCTAGCCACCTCGTCGTCCATCCGCGAGAGTTGGGACAACCGCAATCGCTTCTCCGATAACGCCACAGACAGGTCAAGGCAATAGGCCGTCTTTTGCCGCGTTAACCCGAGCGATTTCAGGTGGGTTTCACCCAGCTCGACGACGCGCGCCGGGTGGAATGGAACCGTGTTCTGCTTGAGCCGTGCAAAGAGAGATGCTGCCGAGGCAAGCGAAACTTGCTGTTCGAGGATGATGTGGACGAGGGTGGCAAAGCCCGGCTTCCGCGCCCAAAGCGGTGGCGGTCCGTGCTGCTCAAAAATGGATGCGAGGATGCTGTCGCGGCGAGCTAGTGCCTTTGCAGCTGACAGGACGTCGAGTTGAGTCAGAGGGTTCGCGTGACTGATAGCCTTCACGACCTTCGAAGAGAACCGCAAGTTAGGCAGAAGGATGGTTCAACGCCAGCATGAGGAAATTCTCGAAAAGTATGCGGCCGTCGCGGGATTCGTTTTGGTGCTCCCAGCGCGTGCGCGATTTGTTCCAGTCTTCAAAAGACTTTTCCAGGTGAAACTGGACGGCGTAAATCATTTGGCCTTCGGCACGCCGGACCATCATCTGGTTTCGGCAAAGGTAGGAAGTAGCGAGAAGCGAAAACCCTTCCGGAATCCGATCGAGCTGCAGTCCATGGTTTTGCCAAACGCGCAACACGCGCGCTTCGGTGGTGTAGTCCTGCCAAACGCCGGAGCTGGGATTGGCCATGCCGCGGAAGATGGCGTCCTTTGAATCCAGGATGCGAATAAAGCGGTATTGATATTCCAGCGGACGGTTCAGTCGCTGCTCATGCTGCTCGAGGCGGTCGAGGGTAATCACGCGCGCGCCGAAGCTCATGCCTACCAATTGATGTCCGCCGCAAATCGCCAGCACCGGAATCTTCGTGGCGCGGATAAACTCGCCGAAGGTTTCGATTACCGAAGGGTTGTAATAATCAAAGTCGCGCAGGGTGCCGCTAATTACGATGGCATCCGGCTTAAACTGTTCGGCCGCCGACGCGATCGAAGCCAGATGTGTGACTTCCGTGGTCGGATTTTTCACCAGCCGTTCGACATTGCTGAGAATGTTTTCCATCGCCATCCCGGCGATCTTCCGCTCGCGTTTGATCTCTATCGCCGTCGCGCTGCCCCACTCCGCGCGCGCCACATCGGAAAGATCGTCTTCATCGCGCAACAGGCTATCAACCACCAGCACGCGCGCTGATTCAACGCGCTTCTCAATGGGCTCGTAACGGCAGAAGGTGTGTTGGTTGAAAGGAAACGGCAACGGCGCGATGGGATCGGCTGGTGGCGGTTCGGCGATTAAAACTTCCCTTAGCTCTTCAATCATGTTGCGGCCTATTAAACTTCGATCTCTGGTTTAACGCAAGCGAAGTCTTAGACGGGCGCTGGTTTAGCTCCAACGTGGCACGGGCGTCCCGCCCGTGATAACGCGCAGGATGCGCGTGCCACAAACGTGTCTTCGTGTCTTTCCATGGTTAACGTTCACTTTGCTTGGTTGATTGCTTGAACTCCGGAACAGCAGTTCCCGGGCCGGCGTCTGCCACTTCACTTCTAATCTTGGAAATCAGCAGCTTCCGAATGCGACCCTTCAAGGTCTCCGACGTGTTCTTGGCGTTGTGTTCGGCAAGCAGGAGCATCCGGTGCCAGGAAGACTCGAGTTCGTCGGCAAGTTGGGAAATCCTGGTGATGTCGTAGGGAACAGCAACCTCACCACAGCCGGCGCGTGCGAACACTGCCAGATAGCGCGCCGTCGCCAGGTCAGGGCAAAGAAGACGCTTTGTTCCCGCCTTCAATTCGACGCCCAACAAAGTGTGATGAACCTGGACCAGTGTCTTGTCAGGCAGCGCGGGTAAGTTGTAGGAGCGGGTACGGAGCTTGCGAATACGTTCGCGATAGATGTGGGGCAGCCAGGCGTCGCCGAGTTCGGACTTCACTTGCGCGGCGTATTCTTCGGCAGTCATCTGGTGGATTGTCGGACAAACTGAAGTTTGCTGTCCTCGCGAAGGGGCTCCTGCGAAATTCATCGACAAACTGAAGTTTGTCGGACGCCCGCGAAATTTCATCGAGCCGATATTGCCGGCTTCGTCTGGATAGCATTGATGACGCGACCGGGGAACAAACCGAGACAGAACACGCCGAGAATCGTGAGTACTAATACGATCCCGATGCTAGCCGGAATGCGCGGAGCGTCCCAGGCCGTGGTGCGTTCGCGGAAAAAACATCACGATGATCAGCCGCAGATAGTAGTAAGCAGACACCGCTGTGTTGAGCACGCCAATGACCACCAGCACGACGTAACCCTGATCCAGCGCCGCCCGAAACACAAGGACCTTGCCGATGAAACCCGCGGTCAACGGCATCCCCAGCAAGCTCAACAAGAACAGCGACAGGGCAAATGCCAACCAGGGTGACTGGAAGCCAATGCCGCTGTAGTCCTCAACCTCGGTGCGGCGGTCGCCCGCGCGTGCAATCATTTGCACCACGGCAAACGCCCCCAGGTTCATCACCGCGTAAGTCAACAGATAGAAGATGACGGCGCTGATCGCAGCGTCACGCTGCACGAAATCCGGGGCCGCGCCGGCCGCGATAAATCCGACAACTGCGTAACCGGCATGTGCGATTGATGAATACGCGAGCATGCGCTTCACGTTGTTCTGAGTGATCGCGACCACATTGCCGACTGTCATCGTCGCAATTGCCAGGACGACGAGAGCCAACAGCCAAGCCTGATGAATCTTGCTGCCCACCGTCGCTGAGCCGGCTACCACGAAAGGAAACGCGAACACGAACACACGCATAAACGATGCGAAACCGGCAGCCTTTGGGCCCGCCGCCATGAACGCCGTTACTGGCGTTGGCGCTCCTTCGTAAACATCAGGAGTCCAAACGTGGAATGGCGCAGTGGCAATCTTGAATCCGAAGCCAACGAGCATCATCGCGGCTCCGGCAAACAACAGCAGTGGAAACTGCGCGTCAGGAATACGTCGGGCAATTTCGGCAATGTTAGTTGTGCCGGGCAGTCCCGCGACGGTGGAGGTAGCGCCGTAAGTTAGTGCGATGCCGTAAAGCAGGAACGCCGATGAGAACGATCCGAGAATGAAATACTTCATCGACGATTCGTTGGCGCGGACGTCAGTGCGGCGGAATCCGCACATCACGTAAGTGGCAATCGATAGGATTTCCAGGCCCAGGAAAACGATCACGAGGTCGCCAGCGGAAGCCATGAACATCATGCCGGCGGTGGCAAACATGAGCAACGAATGAAACTCCCCCGCGGGAAGTCGTTCTCTTTCGACCCACATCATGGAGATCAGCAGTGTTAACGCCGACACCAGCAGAAAAACGAAAGTGACCCCCCGCCGCATTCCGTCTACCACGATCATGCCCTTGAAGGCTTGCGCGGCGCCGCCCCAACCGATCCACAACCACGCCGCGCCAATCGCTGCGGCCAGCAAAC
>JANMVC010000643.1:0-2783 GCA_031392315.1 Pyrinomonadaceae bacterium
CGATTGTGGATTGCACGTCGAGACTGCCGCCGTGCTCCGTTAAGATACCATAACTAACTGCCAAGCCGAGACCCGTGCCTTTGCCAACTTCCTTAGTCGTAAAAAACGGCTCAAAGATTTTCGGAATGTCGTCAGCGGGAATGCCCGCGCCGGTGTCGCTGACGTCAACCAACACGCTCGCACCCCTGCGGCTGCTGCGAAGTCCCAACACGCCGCCATCCGGCATCGCATCGATGGCGTTGGTGGCCAGCGCGATGATCGCCTGCTGCAACTGCCCCGCGTCGCCGGAAACCGGCGGCAAACCCTCCGGGGTCTCGATCTCAAACTTGATCATCTCTCCGCGTTGCTGATGCGAAACGAGCCGGAACGCGGAGTAGACCACTTCACTGACGTTAACCGGAACGTGTTGCAGCGTGCGTGAGTGACTGAAATCCAACAAGCCGTTGGTGATCGCTTTACAACGAAAAGCTTCGCTGCGAATCAAGCCGAGATATTCGCGCAGGTCTTCCAGCGCTGCCGATTCATTAAACGCTCCTTCGTTGACCCGCGACTCCAGCGCCTCTGCGCAGGCGGATATCGTGGCCAGCGGATTGTTTATTTCGTGGACCACGCCGGCCGCCAGCCGTCCGATGGCCGCCAACTTCTCGGCGCGGGCAACGGCGCGCGTGGCTTCCACGCGGCCGGTAATCTCTTCGCCGACCGTAATCACGTGCGACACTTCCCCGCTGCGATCTATCCACATGGGAAACTTGCTGATCAGCCAATGCTTGATCGTGCCGTTGGCGGTGGCCGTTTCGTGTTCGATGCGATCGATTTGGCCGGTTTCAAACACGCGGGCGAATTCAGCTTCAAGCAGCTCGCGTTTCTGCCGCGTCAACACGCTGAAGATGTTTTTCCCCAACACTGAACCACGCGGCATTCCCAGTTCACCCAGTTCGCGATTGCGGTTCCAGGCGACGATTTCGTGGTTTCGATCGATCGCATAAAGCGAAAGCGGCAAGCTATCGATGATGGCTTCAATGAAGCGACCCTGAGCTTCCACTTCAGCCGTTCGTCGTTCAACCTCCACCGCCAAACTCGCCGACGATTCGCGCGCATCCTGATAGAGCACAGAGATGTGCGCGGCGAGGGCCGCCTGTTGACCGGCCGCATCAATTAACCGGCCCTGCGTTTCGTCGCAATCCTCGCGCTTATCGAACGCGACAATCAAAGCGCCTTTGGTGCGTCCGCCAAATCGAAGCGGCGCCCAATACTCAACCGCATGCGTTTCATCGCGGAGAAAGAAGCGCTGCTGGTCACTGACCGGACCGGCCGTGGCCGCCGGCGATGCCAGCCATGCCTCAAGCCGATCCACCTCCAGCAGCGAAGAATCCTCGGCGCTGCCTTCACGATCGAAGATGCAGACGGCGTCGCTCTGCTCGCTCAGTTTTACGAAGACTGCGCACAGCGCCGCGTTCGTGCCTTCGTAAGTTGCACCCGCCACGCGGCGCACGAGTTGATCAGGCTCGAGCGCTTGCAACAACCCGCGCCCGAGGTCAGCCAAAAATCTCAGCTCAAGATTGCTTCCAATTAACGCTTGCTCGCGCTGCGCCGCACGCAGATGCGCGGTGGCCCGCGAAACAATTTCGCCGAGCGACGAAGGCCGCGCGATGTAGTCGTCGGCGCCCGCGGCCAGGGCCTCCGTCCCCCTGCTTACCACGTTAGTTTCGGAATCATTTTTGGAGAGGGCGATGATCGGGAGCTTGGCGGTAGACGGTTGCGCGCGCAGGATTCGGCAGAGCGCGAGGCCGTCGCTGCCGGGCAAGTTCAGTTCGAGCACAACCAAATCACACGGGCCCCGGTGCAGCAAGTGTAGCGCTGACGCGGCGTCGGCGGCGCCCAGGACGCGGTAGCCGGCGTGCTCGAAACTCGCGCGCAAACGCTCGCGCGCTGTTTCGTCGTCGTCAATAATCAGGACCGTGGAATTCTGTTCGGGGGTAATGGCAGCAGACATGTTTCAATCCGAAAACGATTGAAAGCGATGGAGGATGCCAATGTCAAGAAATGTGGCTGGCATTGCGGGGAAAGAGCGCGCCCTCGCCCTCAATGAACGGTGCTTGAAGCCTTTCGGAGGTGTGCTTGTTCTGACAGAAAACTACAATCCACGAAATCACACCAACCGATACGAACTTCGATTGGTGTCTTTTCGTGGAATTTCGTGGATCGCTTTTTTTGACTAGTTGACTGAAACCGACGTGAGGCTGTTGGTGTCTGTGTCGATCTCAAATACTTGTTCGGGAGCTGCCCGCTCGGGTATCAGCCGCGAGAGCTTGTCCAGTTTGTGGGTTGACTTGGCGCGATACATCGCCTGGTCGGCAGCCACGAGCAACTGGTCCAGCGATTCGCCGTCCACGCCGTAAGTCGCCGTGCCGACGCTGATGCCCACGCGCGCCTTCCCACCGCCACGCACGTGCAACGAAAACTCTGAAACTGCGTGCTCGATTCGGTGGCGCAAGTCTTCAACCTGATCGCCCACCAGTTCCTGCACGACCGCCACAAATTCGTCGCCGGCATAACGCGCAAGAAAGTCATACTCACGAAGCTGTCCTTGAATTATCCGGCCCATCTCGCGCAGCATTTTGTCACCCGCTTTATGACCAAACGTGTCGTTGACGATCTTGAAGTCGTCGAGGTCAAGCATCACCACCTGGAATCATGGTCCTGCCGGCCAGGTCCGCTCAATAGCAGCTTCCAATTCTGGCCCGTGGCCACCTTGCTGGGGGCTCGGCGCAACCGTTGCAAGC